>DATMUQ010000154.1:0-12971 GCA_035563795.1 Terriglobales bacterium
TGTAGCGGCACAGCCCATTCCCGCCGTGATATGCGGCGCGCTCGGCCTCGTGGGCCTCTGCACTTCGATCCGGAATCTGGCGCGTTATTACTAAACAGGCCTGAGAAGCTAGCGCAGAGCGCTGGCTGCTCAAAGGCTAGGCCACGGTTTCACCGAATTTACCTACCCAGCTACGCTGCTCCTCGGTATCAGGTACTTGTACGCCTCGGGCAGCGGAGATCATCGCCAAAGCCTGCACGGCGTCAAACCCGAAGCGACCAAGCAAGCAGGCCGCGATCATGCCGGACCGGCCGATGCCGGCACGGCAATGAACCGCCACGGCCTTGCCCGAGGCGATCAGGTCATGCAGCGCCTCGACCAGGATGCGTGTCTCGTTGGTCGATGACGGGACCTGACGATCAGGGATGGGAAAGGTCGTGAAGGTCATGTCCCGGCCACGGCAAAGGCTGGCTTCCTCTGTCAGTCCCAGCTCACGGACTTCAACCGGTTCCAGCAAGCTGACAACGCAATCGATGCCGGCCTTGCGCCAGTTGTCGATTTCATCTTCCAGCCAGTCGCCGGCCCGTGGACGCGCCATGATGGCGAGCCGACCGGCGAGGCCGGCATTGATCCAATAAATATCAGATAACATCGCCGCCCCCCATCAGCAGCGGGTAACGCTCAAGCCGGCGGCCTCAACGATCAATCGGTGCTGCGGCCAATATGGCGGTGATCGAGCGTGACGCCGTCAATCGTGTAGATGACGCCATTGCTGGGCGAGGTATCGACGCTGAGGATCTCCGTGCCTTCGGCCGTGAGGCGGCCCTCGGTGCCGTCGATGACCACGCCATGACCGCCGACCGAGGTCAGCAGCATGCGGTTATGCGCGATATCCTGCGGCGTCACCTTCTGCGCGACGACCAGGCTCTCCATCGCCCGGCGGGCGGCGGCACTGTCGCTGGAGAGCAGGCTCGCACGACGTTCCGGCGACAACTCTTCGAAGGCGGCATTGGTCGGCGCGAAGACGGTGTAAACACCGTTGCCCTTGAGGTCTGCGTCGAGACCGGTTTTCTGCAGCAGGCTGGCAAAGACCGAATAAGACGGGTCGTGGTTGATCACATCCAGAACGCCATCGGCCCGGGCGGCGGCCGATGACATCAGGCCAAGGCCGAACAATGCCGCGGCGACGGAGGCCAGGGTGGTACGGGTAAAATGGAAGCTGTGCGAACGCAGACAATCGGCGAGCGTGCTGTCCATGATGTTAGGTTCCTCGCAAAAGCCGACATCGCCATCCAGTAATCATCAGGGAGTCGCTGCAAGAGCCCGGCAGCCTGAAAGGCCCGGGACGGGATCGGCGGCACCGCGGCGCACTGCGTCGGAGGCGCAGGCGTCGGTGAACTGAATGTCAATGACGGGAGCCGTCGACGGGATGCCGGCGGCCAGGTGCTCCACCTCGGCGGGTGGCGGCGACCTTATATGACGATTTTATGATTTAGGCGAGCAGAGAACGAATTGAAGTGGTTGAATGAAAATATCAGCCGCAGTGATATGCCGATCACACATGCGGCGGAAACAAGCGAATAAACGTCGATATGACTGCAATAAATAACGAAAGCCCCCGTTTCACCGGGGGCTTTCGCTGTTTTCATCGGCCTGTATCCAGCCTGTCACGCAGATTGACTGGCCCGATCAACCCTGACCGAGGGAAGGCACCGGCTCATGCGGGACGGGAGGTTGCGCCACAGGCGGCCGCCGCCTTTCCACCAGCTTGCGGATGGTGAGGTAGAAGAGCGGCGTCAACAACAGGCCGAAGAAGGTGACACCGAGCATGCCGGAGAACACCGCAACGCCCATGGCATGACGCATCTCAGCACCTGCGCCGCGCGACAGCACCAGCGGCACCACGCCCATGATGAAGGCGATCGAGGTCATCAGGATCGGCCGCAGACGCAGGCGGCAGGCTTCCAGCACGGCCGCCAGGCGGTCGAGCCCTTCCTGTTGCTTGTCCTTGGCAAATTCGACGATCAGGATCGCGTTCTTACAGGCAAGACCCACCAGCACGATCAGGCCGATCTGGGTGAAGATGTTGTTGTCACCACCCGACCAGATGACGCCGGTGATCGCCGAGAGCAAGGTCATCGGCACGATCAGGATGACCGCCAGCGGCAGGGTCCAGCTTTCATACTGCGCCGCCAGCACCAGGAAGGCCAAGAGGACGCAAAGCGGGAAGACCAGGATGGCGGTATTGCCGGCCAGGATCTGCTGATAGGTCAGCTCAGTCCATTCATAGGTCATGCCGTTCGGCAGTTCCTCCTTCAGGATCTTCTCGATCGCCGCCTGGGCCTGGCCCGAGCTATAGCCCGGTGCCGGGGCGCCATTGATCTCGGCCGTCGCGAAGCCGTTGTAATGGCTGACCCGGTCCGGTCCCGAACTGTCATGCACATTCACGAAGGTGGAGAGCGGCACCATGTCGCCGTCCTTGTTGCGCACCTTCAATTGGCCGATCTGATCCGGCTCCAGGCGGAATTTCTGATCGGCCTGGACATTGACCTGCAAGGTGCGGCCAAAGCGGTTGAAGTCGTTGACATAGAAGGAGCCGAGATAGGCCTGCAGGGTGTCGAAGATATCGGTGATCTCGACACCATGGGTCTTGGCCTTCTCACGATCCACATCGGCATCGATCTGCGGCACATTCACCTGGTAGGAGGAGAAGAGACCCGCCAGTTCCGGCGCCTTCGACGCCTTCGCCAGAATGTTCTGGGTCTGCTTGTAGAGCTCCTCATAGCCGGCGCCGCCACGATCCTCGATCTGCAGGCGGAAGCCGCCGATCGTGCCGAGACCCTGCACCGGGGGTGGCGGGAAGATGGCGATGAACGCATCCTGGATGCCGAAGAACTTGCCTTGCAGATCCGCCGCCACGGCGCCGGCCGACTGGTTGGCCTGGGTGCGCTGGTCGAAGGACTTCAAGGTCACGAAGACGATGCCGCTATTGGGACTGTTGGTGAAACCGTTGATCGACAGACCGGGGAAGGCCACGGTGCTTTCGACATTGGGATTCTTGAGGGCGATATCCGACATCTTGCGGATCACCGCCTCGCTGCGGTCAAGTGTCGCCGCATCCGGCAATTGCGCGAAGGCAACCAGATACTGCTTGTCCTGCTGCGGCACGAACCCGGTCGGGGTCCGCGCGAAGCCCATATAGCCGAGGCCAACCAGGCCGACATAGAGGACGAGCCCGATCACCCCCCAGCGCAGGAAGCGCCGCACCACGCCGACATAGCCATGGCTGGCCATGTCGAAGAAGCGGTTGAAGGGCCGGAACAGCCAGAAGCCCAGCAGCAGGTCGAGGAACCGCGAGAACAGGTCCTTCTTCTCATGATGGCCCTTGAGCAGCACGGCGGAGAGCGCCGGCGACAAGGTCAGCGACTGGAAGGCGGAGATCACCGTCGAGATGGCGATGGTCAGCGCAAACTGGCGGTAGAACTGGCCGGTCAGACCGGAAATGAAGGCAGTCGGCACGAAGACGGCGCAGAGCACCAGGGCTGTCGCAATGATCGGCCCAGTCACCTCGCGCATGGCACGCTTGGTGGCATCGACGGGCGAAAGACCAAGCGCGATATTGCGTTCGACGTTCTCCACCACGACGATGGCGTCATCGACGACGATGCCGATCGCCAGCACCAGGCCGAACAGCGACAAGGCGTTCAGCGAGAAGCCGAAGGCATGCATGATGGCGAAGGTACCGATCAGCGAGACAGGCACCGCCACCAGAGGAATGATCGAGGCCCGCCAGGTCTGCAGGAACAGGATCACCACGAGGACGACGAGGCAGATCGCTTCCAGGAGGGTATGCACCACCGCCTCGATCGAGCCGCGCACGAAGACGGTCGGGTCATAGACGATGCTGTAATCGACACCTTCGGGGAAGCTCTGCTTCAGCTCTTCCATCTTGGCGCGCACTTCATTGGAAATGGCGATGGCGTTGGAGCCGGGGCGCTGGAAGATCGGAATGGCCACCGCTTCCTTGTTGTTCAGCAGGGAGCGCAGGGCATATTGGTTTGAGCCGAGCTCGACCCGGGCGATGTCCTTCAACCGGGTGATCTCGCCATTATCGCCGACGCGGATGATGATATTGGCGAATTCATCCTCGGTGATGAGGCGGCCCTGGGTATTGATGGCGAGCTGGAAGCTGGTGGCATTGGGCGCCGGCGGGGCACCCAGCGCACCGGCCGCGACCTGCTGATTCTGTTCGCGGATCGCCTTGATCACATCGCCCGCCGTCATGTTGCGCGAGGCGATCTTGTTGGGGTCGAGCCAGACCCGCAGCGAATAGTCGCCGAGACCAAAGAGCTGCACGTCGCCCACGCCGTCGAGGCGCGACAGCTCATCCTTCACATTGAGGAGGGCGTAGTTGGAGAGGTAGAGCATGTCATAGCGGTTATCCGGCGACAGCAAGTGCACGACCATGGTGAGGTCGGGCGAGGATTTGTCGACGGTAACGCCGAGACGCGTCACCTCCTCCGGCAGCTTCGGCTGGGTGCGCGTGACGCGGTTCTGCACCTGCACCTGGGCGTTGTCGAGATCGGTACCGAGGGCGAAAGTGACGGTCAGCGTCATCTTGCCGTCGGCGGTGGACTGCGAGGACATGTAGAGCACGTTCTCGACGCCGACGATCGCCTGTTCCAGAGGTGCCGCAACGGTCTCGGCGATCACCTTCGGGTTGGCACCAGGATAGGTCGCGCGCACGACGACGGTCGGCGGCACAACTTCCGGATATTCGCTGATCGGCAACTGGAACAGCGAAATGGCGCCGCCGATCAGGATGACCAGCGACAAGACGGCAGCGAAGATCGGCCGTTGGATGAAAAACTGCGAAAAATTCATGGCCGGTCTCCTTGGACCAGATAAAGCATCACGGTTGCGGCCTCAAAGCCGCCAATCAGGGAAATCAATAAAGCGGCGCCGGCTTTAGCCGGCGCCGCTTGTCAATTGTGGATGGCGCCACCGATGGCGGAGCCGGCACTACTGCCAGCCGCCGTCGACTGCTGCAGCCCCGAAGCCTGCTGCTGTTCTTGCAACAGCTTGGCACTATTCGTGGCCAGCATCTGTTCCTGGTGATCAAGCGTCGCCTGATCGGCCATCGGCACCATTTCGGCATCGACCGGCATGCCCGGCCGGACGCGCTGCAGGCCCTTGACGACGATCTTGTCGCCCTTCTCGAGGCCAGTCCGCACCACACGCAGACCGTCGAGCTTGGGGCCGAGCTCGATGCCGCGATAACCGACCTTGCCGTCCTTGGTGAGGACCAGGACGAACTTCTTGCCGAGATCGGTGCCGACCGCGGCATCGTCGATCAGTGCCGCGTCATAGGTTGGGCTGCCCACCAGGCGCACACGGGCATAGAGGCCCGGGGTGAAATCACCGTTGCGGTTGTCGAAGACGGCGCGGCCACGGATGGTGCCGGTCTTTGCGTTCACCTGGTTGTCCACAAAATCAAGCTGGCCGAGATGCGGGAAGCCGTCCTCATTGGACAAAGCGAGATAGACCGGCGGGGCCGCCGTCAGCTCACCCTTGTGCTGCATGTCGACATATTTGAGATAGACCCGTTCATCGACATCGAAATAGACATAGACCCTGTCGGTCGAAACGAGGGTCGTCAGCACGCTCTGATCGGCATTGACGAGATTGCCCTCGGTCAGATCGGCCCGGCTGACACGGCCGTCGATCGGCGCCCGCACCTGGGTGAAGCTGAGATTGAGCTTGGCAGTTTCAAGCTGCGCCTGGGTCGCCGCCACGGCCGCACGGGCTTCCGCCGCCGCTGCGTTGCGGGCATCATTCTCTTCACTGCCAATAACCTTGTTGTCGAACAGCTTGTTGCCACGGACCATTTCCGAGGCGGTGCGGATCTGCGTCGCCTTGGCCTGCTCCAACTGCGCCTGCAGGCGATTGACCTCATCCTGGAAGGGACGCGGATCGATCTGGAACAGGAGATCGCCCTTCTTCACCATAGCGCCTTCCTTGAAGGCCACCTGGTCGATATAGCCGGAGACGCGCGGACGGATGGTCACTGCATCTGGCGCTTCGAGGCGGCCGGTCACTTCATCCCATTCGGTGACAGGACGGATCAGCACGTCGGCGACGCTGACCTTCGGCGCCGGCGCCGCAGCAGCCTGGGTCGCCGCTGGGCTCTTTTCGCAGGCACTGAGGAGCGGCAAAGCGGTGGCGGCCAGCAGGCAGGCCAAGGCGGCACCGCGCCAGCTCCGCGCCTTGCGGGCAAATATGGTAGCTACAGAATTGTTGGAAGTCGTCGTGACCGCGCGCATTACGGATCGCCCCTCGAATCTGGCATTTCGCATCTGCGGAATGTGCGGGTCCGGGGCCGCGCTTACGAATTAATCGCAGTGAATGTCACTATCATTCTTGATGATGACTATGCCTGATCCGCCCACGCTGTACGTCTCTTTATTTATAATAATCAATAACTTAATCTATCATCGTAGGGTATCTGGATCGCCCACGAACATTTCGATCCGGTTACGCAACCAGCGTTCGGCAGGGTCGGTGTCATGGGCCTCACGCCAGGCCATGTGCAGTTCGAAACTCGGCAGTTCTAAAGGATGATCCTCGATCCGCAGCCCACCCGCCGCGGCCAAAACCGATGCCGCATAATCCGGCACCGAGGCGAGGAGATCGGTGCCGCCGAGCAGCGTGCCGAGACCGTTGAATTGCGGCACCGCCAGCACTACCTGCCTGCTGCGGCCGAGCTTGGCGAGTTCCTCGTCGATATAGCCGCTGAGATCGCCGGCGAAGGACACCATGGCATGCGGCCGGGCACAATAATCATCGAGCGTGAGCTTGCCGGGAATGGCATCCGCCCGCAGCAGCTTGCCGCGGGTCCGGCGCACCGTCTTGCGCTTGGCATTGGCCGGCAAATCAATGGTGTAGGCGACACCGACAGATATCTCGCCTGAGGCCAGCAGCCCCGGCATCAGCAGGTAATTGGCGCGGCGAATGACCAGAACGACGCCCGGCGCCTCTGTGCGAAGCCGGCGAATGAGCGGTGGCAGCAAGCCGAATTCCACGTCATCGGAAAGGCCGATGCGAAACACGGCCTTGGCCGTCGCCGGATCGAATTCAGTGGAGCGGCTGATCGCCGTGGCAATGGTATCGAGCGCCGGCGAGAGATGCAGAAAGATTTCCTGGGCCCGTGCTGTCGGCTCCATGATTCGGCCTGAGCGCACGAACAGCGGATCGTCGAACAGGCCGCGCAAACGGGTCAGCGCCGCACTGATCGCCGGCTGGCCAAGAAACAGCTTTTCCGCCGCCTTGGTGACGCTGCGTTCATGCATCAAGGTTTCGAAGACGATCAGTAGGTTGAAGTCGATGCGACGCAGGTCGTTACGGTTCATCTGATCCGGTCAGCCGTGAGGGAAATGGCATCTGAGTTGGCGCAAGATGCCGCGCCGATAGATGTTCCTGATACGTACCATCCTAGCCGGCTCTTCGCGGTTGCACCATGAGAAAGTAGGCAGATCGTGAAGGACATGACGGGAATGTAGGTAGCTCAGCGTCAGGCATCATTGCTATTCATGGCAACTATCGACACAGACGAATTTGCGTCTTGTCAGTAAGTGACTAGACTTCATGACACTAGAATTCCATCCGAGGTTTGCGATGTCCCATATGATTCGCTTTCATCAATTCGGCAATGCCGAAGTGCTGACTTGCGAAGAGGTCCCGACGCCGAGCCCAGGTGCCGGCGAGGTACTGGTGGGCGTCGAGGCGATCGGTGTCAGCTGGTATGACGTGTTGTGGCGCCAGAACCTAGCACCGGAAGAGACCCACCTGCCCGCCGGCCTCGGTATCGAAATGGCCGGCCGCGTGCTGGCAGTCGGTCCCGGCGTGGATGATCTCGAACCGGGCATGGCGGTGGCGAGCTTCCCGGCCCAGACCGCCAATCGCTATCCTACCTATGGTGACATCGTGTTGATGCCGCGTGACTCGCTGACCCGCTATCCGGTAGCCGGCGATCCGGGTGTTGCCCATGGTCTGACCCCGGTCGAGGCAGCGGTGCATTATGCCCCATTGCTGACGGCCTATTTCGCCTTGGTCAATCTCGGCGACGTCAAGCCTGGCCGCACCATCCTGACGACGGAAGCCTGCGTTTGCTTTGGCCCCGCTTCGGTGCAGCTCGGCAAGGCGCTTGGCGCCAAGGTCATCGCTTCCACCAAGCAGCGCGGCCGCCGCGACATCCTGCAATCGCTGGGCGCCGATATGGTGGTGGAGACGGATGACCAGGACCTGGCGCACCAGGTCAACAAATTCACCGAAGGCCAGGGCGTCGATATCGTGCTCGATTCCTGCGGCGGCCGGCAGATGGCGGCGCTCGGCGATATCGTCGCGCCGCGTGGCAAGCTCATTCTCTATGGTCTCAATGGCGGCAATGAAGCCGCTTTCCCGGCCTGGACGGCGTTCCGCAAGCATCTCAAGTTCTTCCAGTATTCGCTGCTGGATTTCACCGGCCATGCTGAACTCGGCATTCCCGCCAATCGCGCCGCGGTCGAACAGGCGCTGCGCGATATCAACCGCCTGACCGAAGCGGGGCTGCTGAAACCGACCATCGACCGGGTCTTCGATTTCAACGATGCGGTCGAAGCCCATCGCTATCTCGAGACACAACCGGGCAATGGCCGGGTCGTCATCTCGGTGCCGCAGCAGATCGCTGCCACCGGCGATGGACGGGTTCTGGCCAAAGGCGCGGCGGCCTGACTTTCCCGACGACAACCTCCCCTATGATGCCTTCTTGCGCAGATAGAGATCGGTCTCCTCGGCCATAGCGCGGGCGATGCTGGGGCGCTCTTTGAGCCGTGTCAGATAAGCACTGATCGCGCCATATGCGGCGAGGTCAAGGCCGCAATACTGCGCCCAGTTGAGAACTGCCACGAGATAGGCATCGGCCACCGTGAAGCGGTCCAGCAGATAATCGTTTTGCAGAAGATGCGCGTTCAGCCGCGCCAGGGGTCGGGCACCGCGCAGGCGGGCGAAGTCCTTCGCCCCGTCATTGCTCTGCTGTGCCAATAAAGGAATGAAAAGCTGCTTGTGCAGCTCCGTGCCGATGAAGCTCAGCCATTGCTGCAATTGATAGCGGGCGATATCGCCGGCGCGGGGAACAAGACCGCTGGCCGGTGCCTGATCGGCGAGATATTGCAGCACGGCCGCATTCTCGCTCATGGTCTCCCCGGCATCGGTCATCAGCGCCGGCACCTGACCCAGCGGATTGATCTCATGATAGTCGCCGCCATCCGGCAGCCGGCCGATCTTGGGGTCAACCTCGACAAAGGTCACGGGCAGCTCGGCTTCATAGGCCGTGATCCGGCTCGCCATGGAACAGGCGAGCGGCGCGAAATAGAGCTTCATCTTTCCCTCCAGAACAGGCGTCACGCAGCAAGGGTCATGGCGCTTGCCGAGCGCGTCTTTATTTTTGTACTATTTCGCAGATAAATATGTCGGTCAATTATTTTATGCAAAATGGTACAAAATAAATCGACTTCGCCCACGCGACCCGAACCAACGGCGGAGCCCCGTAAGCGCGGCCGGCCGCGCGCCTATGATCCGGATGCCGCCCTGGCGGAAGCCATGGGACGTTTCTGGGATGCGGGCTATGCCGCCACCTCGCTCGATCATCTTAGTGAGGCGACTGGCATGAACCGGCCCAGCCTCTACGGTGCCTTCGGCGACAAGAAGGCGCTCTATCTGAAGACGCTGGAAGCCTATCGGGCGCTCGGCCGGACGACGATGACCGTGGCGCTGGCCGGCGAGGATTCGCTGGCGGCAGCTTTGGGCCGGGTCTATGGCAAGGCGATCGAGATCTATCTCAGCGGACCGATCGGCGCCCGCGGCTGCTATCTCCTGGGCACGGCGGCGACGGAATCGGTGCTCGATGCGGATATCCGCGCCGCCTTTGCCGATGGCCTGCATGAACTCGATCAGCTCATCACCGACCGGATCAGGAGGGCGCAACGCCTCGGCGAGATCGACAAGAAAGCGGATGCTGGCGTGCTGGCGAAACTCGCCATCGGCCTCCTCAACACATTATCGCTGCGGGCGCGGGCGGGCGAAAGCCGGACCGCCTTGGAAGCCGTCGCCAAAGCCAGCGTGAAGCTTATCTGCGCAAAATAGGCTGGAACCGCGACGACGCGTTGTCACATGCTGGCGCTGAGCAGCTTGGCCAGGCCCGGTGCCGTATTGGTGGTGGCCGGCGTCTTGCCCTGCGCCTGCTGCTGCATCTGCGCCTTGAGATCGGCCGCCATCTGCTTCTCGATCGCCTCGCGCTCGGACGGCGACATGTTCTTGAGATCGTCTTCTGTCAGATTATGCGCCTTGAGCCAGGCATCGCGAATGCGCTCGGCCAGGGGCTTATGCATGTAATCGAGAAAGTTCTGCTCAGGGGTCTGAGCGCCGGCCGCAGAGGACTGCAGCCCATTGCTCGCGCTCTGCGAGGTCTTAAGCGGCGTGGTGCTGACCTGGGTCGTCGAGAAGCCGCCATTGGCTGACGAACCCGTCAGTCCCAACGCTCCGAAAATCGAATTCGAGCCGAAGATCGACGTCATGACGCCTGTCTCTTTCGCGATAGCCATTACCAGCATCACGGAAGCAAGCAATTCCTACGCCACGTTTCAGATTATAAAAAACTGTGTCGAATCATTGCTGAGGGCGGGACGTGACCATCGGCACTGGGAAATTTTTGCCCAGCGCCGTGGCGAAATTGCCTCATCGCGGCGGCTTGATCTCCTGGGACCGCATCTCGTGCTCCACGTCGAGGGCAGCGTCACGACCGGCTTCCGCCCCCTCCACCTTCGCCTCCTGCTCGCAAACAGTGCGGATCGCCTCCAGCTGATCCTCGGTCAGATGCTCGATGCCGATAAAATGATTGCGCGCACCTTCCAGGGCCCGGATCAGCTCATCGAGCTTGGCCTGCACCGCGGCGCCGTCACGGTTCTGGGTGTTCTGAATGAGGAACACCATCAGGAAGGTGATGATGGTGGTGCCGGTATTGATGATCAGCTGCCACGTATCCGAGTAATGGAAGATCGGTCCGGACACCGCCCAGACGATGATGATGACACAGCACAGGACGAAGCTGATCGGGCGGCCGGCGAGATGCGCCACCTGATTGGCAAAAGCCGTGAAGGCGCGATTGAGACCCGATCCATTCCGCTGTTGCGGAGTGCGACCCGCAGTGGTGTCACCGCCTGATGTCGCCCCTTCAACGGCGCGATGCGGTTTGGTCGCGGTGCCGATGCCCGGCATGCGGAGATGCAAGATATGAGTCTGCTGACGCTCTGCCAAAACGCCTCCCACCTCGATGCACTGGACCACAGGATTGCAGCCAAATAACGAAGCGAAATCGCCGCGGTTGCCCAAGTCAGGCGCACGGTTTCGTGAGTAGAGGCGGCTCGCAGAATACTGATCAGCCTGGCTTGCGATAGCTTGTGGCCCATATCGCGCAGCGTGACGGCGATAAAGACTTCAGTCTTCGGTCTTGCCGATCAATGCCACTTTGACCAGCCAGCGCCGCAGGATCTGTTCCTCGTCCGGCGTGAGATCGGCTTGCAGCTGGGCTTCGAGATGGGCCACGCGCGCGCGGCATTTTGCCAGCAGCTTCGTACCGGATTCGGTGAGCTCTAATTGCTGGATGCGCCCATGTACCGCATGGGGATGGCGCGAGACGATAGCGGCGCGCAACAGATTGGCGACGATGGTGCTGAGCGTCTGGGGTGTCAGCATGGCGAGGCGCGCGAGATCGGCATTCGAGGCGCCGGGATAAGCGGCGACCATGGTCATCACCACGAATTGCGGCGAGGTGACATCGAAATCGGCGAGGGCGCGCTCCAGGCTCAGGCGAAAGCCGCCCGCCGCCTGGCGCAGCAGATAGCCGAGATGGCCGGTCTCGCCCCTTTTCCCCTCGCCAATTCCCGGGATCGGCGCCTGTTTCTGCTCATCTTCAAGCTGCCCGGTCGATGGCGCTAATTTGCCCTTGCGCATAATATAAGAGCTCTTATATGTTGTTCGTGTTCTGATATTATCTGAACCGGCCGGAAAGGACCAGCCATGTCGACAACTGCCGCGCTCCATACCCTGCAGACCGGAACCAGCCACGATGAACGGCTGGGCTTTGCCGCCTTCAAGGAAGCCAATCCGGACATCTACGCTGCCATGACCAACCTCTCGGCGAAAGCCAGCGAGGGGCTGGAAAAGGATCTCGTCGAGCTGGTCAAGCTGCGCGCCTCGCAGATCAATGGCTGCGCCTTCTGCCTGCAATTCCACCTGATCCTCGCCCGCAACGCCAAGGTACCGGCCGCCAAGCTCGACCTGGTTGCCGCCTGGCGCGATGCCGGCATCTTCTCCGCCCGCGAACAGGCCGCCCTGGCCTGGGCCGAGACCCTGACCAGGCTCGCCGGCAGCACCGTCAGCGATACGGATTACCGGGCCGTGCGCGCGGAATTCAGTGAGAAGGAAGTGGCGCATCTCAGCACCGTGATCGGTGTCATCAATGTGTGGAACCGGATCAGCACCGGCTTCGCTTTCGCGCCGCAGATCCCGACGGCATGAGGAGGACAGCATGTCCCAAGCGATGAAACAGCCGCAGTCAGTACCCGCCGACTTGCGTGCTGTCACAACTGAGGCCGATGTGATCGCCTGTTTCCCGGTGATGCACGAGCTGCGGCCGCATCTGCACGACGCCGCGGAACTGGTGGAGCGCGTGCAGCGGCAAGCGCAAGACGGCTACCGTCTCGTCGCGCTGTGGCAGGATGGCATCGTGGTCGCCCTGGCCGGCTACCGGGTGCAGGAAAACCTGGTGCATGGACGATTCTTCTATGTCGATGATCTGGTCACCAGCGCGACGCTGCGCAGTCAGGGCCATGGCGAGACGCTGATGAGCTTTCTCAAAGCCGAGGCGGCGCGTCTCGGCTGCCAGCGTCTGGCACTCG
>DATMUQ010000155.1:0-12634 GCA_035563795.1 Terriglobales bacterium
CTACCGCGAATATGCCCATGACGTGCATGGCGCCGGCAAGCATCTGCTGGCGCTGATCAATGATATTCTTGACCTATCCAAGGCGGCGGCCGGCAAGTTCGAGCTGATGCAGGAAGAGGTCGCTCCCGCCGATATCGTGGCGGAATGTGTGCGCCTGACCCGGGGCAAGGCTCACGAGGGCGGCTTGCGGCTGACCTTTGAGATGGCGCCGGGCGTGCTCAACGTGGTCGTGGACCGGCTGCGGTTCAAGCAGGCGCTGCTTAACCTCTGTTCCAATGCCATCAAGTTCACTCCGCCGGGCGGCGCCGTGCATATCAGCGCACACCAGGGCGAAGACGACAGCTTCATTTTGACGGTCAGCGATACCGGCATCGGCATGTCGCCGGCCGAGATCGTCAAGGCGCTGGATCCCTTCGGCCAGATCAACAGCGCGGTTTCCGGCAATCAGCGCGGTACCGGTCTCGGCCTCTCGCTGGCCAAGATGCTGACCGAGCTGCATGGCGGGCAGCTGAAAATCGACAGTGCGCCCAATGCCGGCACCCGGGTCAGCATCGTCCTGCCGGGCCCAGCTCACCTCACCTGAAGGCCCAGCTCGCCTGAGGCTGATGGCCTAACGGCCTGCACCGGAATGGTTAAGTCCGCCTCGTCGCCCCCGGAGCGGGATCGCCATAGTCGGCACCAACGCGGCGCCCCCTGCAATGATGCAGGTCTGGCACGCAGCGCTGTCGCTTGGCGCTGCACGGGAGCATTGCTACATAATGCCGATATACAGCCCATTTTGACAAAGATTGGCCGCCGATCATGCAGCTACCGAATGACGCCCCGATTATCGCCGTGCCGATGTGCATCAAGCATATCGATGGACAGGACTATCATACGGTCGGCGACAAATATCTGCGGGCGGTGATTGAGGCGGCGGGTTGCTACCCGCTCTCCTTCCCGGCCTTGGGCGAGGCAATCGCGCCCGCGGCCCTGCTCGACCATGTCGACGGGGTGCTTTTCACCGGCAGCCCTTCCAATATCGCCGTGCATCATTACAACGGCGCCCCGGACCGTCCGGAGAGCCCACAGGATCCCGGCCGCGATGCCATCACTTTGCCGCTGGTGCGTGCCGCTTTGGCGCGCGAGATGCCGATTTTCAGCATCTGCCGCGGCTTTCAGGAATTGAATGTGGCGCTGGGTGGTAGCCTGCATACACGTATCCATGAGGTCACCGGCCATCAGGACCATCGCGGTCCGGCGGATGCCGATTACGAAGCGATCTATCAGCCGGCCCATCCGGTGGATTTCAAATCCGGTGGTGTCTTTGCCGGCTTGCTTGGCAAGAACCAGACCCTGGTCAATTCCGTGCATTGGCAAGGGATCGATCGCCTGGCCGACCGGCTGGTGGCCGAAGGCCGGGCCGAAGACGGTGTCGTCGAGGCGGTTAGCGTGAAGGATTATCCCGCCTTCGCCATCGGCACCCAGTGGCATCCGGAGTACCGGGCCATGGAGAACGAAGATTCAGTGAAGCTCTTCAAGGCGTTCGGCGAGGCAGCTCGCAAATACGCTGAACAGCGCCGCAAGGGTCATCGTCGCCCGGCGGCGTAACCCCTAAACCACGGTATATTTAACGACACCCGAGGCGCGCGGGATTGTGATCAATCCGGCCGCCTCTTCTGTCCGATTCATGCGAACCCAACGGCTTGCAGCGGGTTACTCGGATGGCTGTCGCCGACGACCGGCCGACGGATGCCCGGTCGATGCTTGCGTCTTGCTTGCTATGCAAGGAGAAGCAAACAGCCATGCAGAGAATGTCCTGCCTGGCGCGTTGAAATGATCTGCGGCGGCACCAAATGAGTAAACAGTAAGGCCGCAGCTGCAATGGCTGTGGTCGCCAACCAGCGGTCTCCCCCACCGCAGTTGGCCTCCGACTACGGAGAACTGGAACGCCCGGTCTTCCCCTGGCCGGGCGTTCTGCACATCTGCAGTCTGCTGCGAGACGTCTTTCCCCTGTTTCTACTTTCCGCCGGCTGACAAACGATCGGCGTCCTAGCCGATGATGTTTCTGCCGACTTTTGCTTAAGCCGCGCGCACGGTTTTCAAGAACCGCTCGACCTGCTGACGCAGGATAGAGAATTGCCCATCGAGCGAAGCAAGGCTGGTGATGACCTCGTCCGCGGTGCCTCCAGTCTCGTTTGCACGCTGCTGCAGGATCGAGATCGAATGGGCACTCTGCTCGGTTTGTGCCGAGACCTGCTGCGCCGTGCGGGCGATCTCCTGGGTCGCCGCATTCTGCTGATCAATCGCATGGGCGATGGCGCTCGACACCTGGCTGATCTCACGGATGGTGGCCTCGATCGCGCCGATGGCGGTGACGGATTCACGCGTCGCCGACTGGATCGAGGTGATCTGCGCCGAGATATCTTCAGTCGCGCGCGCCGTTTGCGAAGCGAGATTCTTCACCTCGCCGGCGACCACGGCGAAACCCTTGCCGGCTTCGCCCGCGCGAGCCGCCTCGATGGTGGCATTGAGCGCCAGCAGATTGGTCTGGCCGGCAATATCGCTGATCAATTTGATGACGTCGCCGATCCGCATCGCGGCAGCCGATAGTTCGGCGACGGCGCCATTGGTGCGACCGGCCTCGCTGACGGCGCGATCGCTGATCGCGGCGGCCTGCGAGACCTGGCGGCTGATCTCATGCACCGAGGCAGAAAGCTCCTGGGCGGCGGCGGCGATGGTCTGCGCATGCCCGGTGGTATCGGCCGCGATATTGGCGGCACTGTCGGATTCACCTGCCGTCTGCTGCACGGCGCTGCGCATGCCGGCCGCCGACTGATTGAGGCTGGCAGTCGATTGCGACACGTTCTGCACGACGCTGCCCACCGCCTGTTCGAAATCGACGGCCAGGCTCTGCAGCATGCGCTTGCGTTCCGCCTCGGCCTGGGCACGGCGATCCTGGTCGCGTGCCGCCAGCGCCTGGATCTCGTGATTGGCGGCTTCCACTTTGGCCAGAGCGTCACCCGATTGCAGGAAGGCCTTCACCAGCTGCTGGCTGAGCCAGATCAGCGTCCCCGCCTCGATGAGGACGATGACGGCGTGGAAGATCACCCGCAGGAGATTGCCGCCGCCGGGGAATACCGCCAGCGGCAGGGCAAAGTTCAGGATCAGATGGTGCAAGGCAACGATCGTGGTGCCGGCGACGATGGCGCGCCAGTCGCAGAACGGCGTCAGCATGGCCAGGGCCGCGAAGAAATACATATGCATGTCGATCTGCCAGGGCTGGCCGCTGAGGCAGAAGACCAGTACCGAGATTTCGAGCATCAGGGCAGCGGAGATCACCAGCCGGGCGGTCGCCTGCGGCATCATCAGATGCGCCGCCGTCGCCACACCGGCGAGCAGCGCTGCCAGGATCGCCGGCAGGATGATATCGGTGCCCGCAAGCCAGGCGCAGATGATCGCGAAAGGCAGGTGCAGCCACAAATAGAACACCAGCAGCCGTGCCGTCTGGGTCCGGATCGTCGTCAATAATTCCATCGCCTCCCCCTCCTTTAGCTGCGCCGCGATGTCCTGCCGCCATAGGATGGATGTCGCGGCAGATCGGCGTCTTGTCATCGGTATCTCAGCTACTTGGCGCCGGCGCAGTTCACGCTGCTATCGACGCGGTAGATCAAATTGGCGCCGGCATGGCGCAATCGTTCAATGAAACCGGCATCGGTCGCCCGGGCGACCACGCTGCCGGGCAGCACGCCGTCACGCAGCGCCAGGCCGCCAGCGGCGGCAACAGCTGCCATCGCCGCATCGCGGGGCCCGCCGATCACGGCAACCACAAGGGTCTCGCCGGACAAGGAGCGCGGCTTCACCGTCGCATAGGCGATGCAGCCGAAGGTCGCCAGCGCCAGCAGGGCCAGCATCAGCCATTCGCCCGGACGCAGCGGTCGATCGCCCTCCTGCCGCCGGCCCGCCGCCAGCGGCGATACGACCCCGGTATGGAGCAGGGGCAATTGGTTTGCCTTCTCGCCGATCATGCCTGGTCCGACAAAGTCTTCTCGCCCTGGATACTCTCGTTCTGGCCATGCCGCCGATGCCTGCCGCGGCTGCAGGCCTCAAGATCGGCGAAAACTCGAAAGATTTCGTAAAAGCCCTGCGTAGATAATGGGTTTATATGCGGCGGGCGGGGACAATATTGGCCGGCATTCGGCAGGGACATCCCGGATGCATCCGTTCGGGCGCAAAGCTTCGTCGCGGGCAGCCTGCGCACTATTGGGGGAGCGGGTAGGGCAGCAGGCAAAAATTTAGGGATGGCCCCGCTTTGGCAGCGGGCACGCCATCCCTTGAGTCACTCTGCTCAACTGTGATCCGGCGCCCGGTGGGCGCCGCCGAAAATCAAAACACGTGAAGGAGTAAGGCTGCAGCGAGCGCCAGTACCGTCAGCCCGGTCAAGGCTTCGAGCGGGGCAGTGGCTGGTGTTATCGCAGCGATGGCAATGGCACGGGCGCGGCGGCGAAGGGCTTTCGGTTGATGCATGGGTAGATCCTCCGTGATCTGGCCGTACGCCACAGCGTCGGTCTGATGCGCTGGTGATGTCCGAGCCGGCACATCGCGGCTCTTAGGCTTGACCTTGGACGGCTTGACCTGGGGCCAAGTCTGCGCCCGATTTACCAATAAAGAATGAAGGCGCTCGGCGAATTGTTCGGCAGGTGGCGCGATTGTGATCAGCCGGGCCGATGACAGCATGTTTTCGCGCCGGCAGAGCCACGCACACGAGCCCCCGCAGGCCCGCAAATTTCCTTCCTTTGCGACCACAGGCACTCTAGAAGGGCATCGGTGCGCCGCCAGCCGCCGGTTCTTCACTTTCGCGTAACCACGGAGCCGATATGCGTCTCGTTACCTGGAACATCAATTCGCTGCGCTTGCGGATCGACCTCCTGCGCCGCCTCGTGCAGCAGGAACAGCCGGATGTCGTCTGCCTGCAGGAGATCAAGGTCCAGGACAGCGAATTCCCCATGGAAGGCGTGCAGGCGCTCGGTTTCCCGCATGTGCTGCGCCATGGCATGAAGGGCTATAATGGTGTCGCCATCCTCTCCAAGCTGCCCTTCAAGGCGCGCGACCCGCAGGATTGGTGCAAGAAGGCGGATTCCCGCCATGGCGTCGTCGTGCTGGGCGGCGATGTCGAGCTGCACAATTTCTACATCCCGGCCGGCGGCGACATTCCTGACCCGGAACAGAACGTCAAATTCGCCCATAAGCTGCAATTTCTCGACGAGATGAAGGACTGGTTCAGCGGCCAGAAGAAAACCCGCAAGGCGATCATGGTGGGTGATCTGAATATCGCGCCCTTGGAGAATGACGTCTGGTCGCATAGGCAGCTCCTCAAGATCGTCAGCCACACGCCGATCGAGGTCGAGAAACTGACGGCGATGCAGAAGGCCGGGCATTGGGTCGATGCCGTGCGACATTTCACGCCGGAACCGGAAAAGCTGTTTTCCTGGTGGAGCTACCGCTCGCCGGATTGGCAGCAGAACGACCGGGGCCGCCGCCTGGACCATGTCTGGACCACCCCGGCGCTGCAGCCGCGCCTCAAGGCGGCCAAGATCCTGCGGCCGATGCGCAGTTGGGACCAGCCATCCGACCATGTGGCGGTGATCGTCGATATCGACTGAGCCCGGCGGCGACGGATTTGGGGCGGGGCGGGTGTAACCTAGACCCGGCGGCGGACGAAGATCAGGGCAGAGGTGCCCTTTCCCCTATCCCTCCCGGCCATCTTCGGCTGTAATGGGCATCGCATCGTTCCCTCCCGCCAAGGAGCCGCTGCTTGCCCCGCGATCCATCGCCTTCCTATCGTTTGCCATCCTTTGACGACAAACCGGCGCTCGTGAAGCTGGTGATCATCGGCGGCATCGTCGCCTGTGTTGCCGCCGCCTTCGCCTGGACTGGGGGCTGGCTGTCGCCCGGAAAGGTGACGCCGGCGCGCTTCGTCAATGCTTTCGAGACCGATAACGGCCATCATCCCGGCTTCCGGCGCAACCACGCCAAGGGGGTCTGCATCACCGGCACCTTTGCCAGCAATGGCGCCGGCGCCAAGCTTTCCAAAGCCGTGGTGTTCGAAAATGGCAGCAGCGTGCCGGTGATGGGTCGCTTCGCTCTGTCCGATGCGGTGCCCGATGTCAGCGACGGCCCCAAGCATGTCCGCAGCATGGCGCTGAGCTTCCGCCTGCCCGATGGCGAGGAATGGCGCAGCGGCATGAACGACATTCCGGTTTTCCCCTTCGCGACGGCGCAGGATTTCTATGACCTGCTGGTGGCGACCAAGCCGGATCCCGCCACCGGCAAGCCGAACCCCGATACGGTGAAGGCTTATTTCGGCGGCCATCCCAAGACCGCAGGTGCCATCCAGACAATTGGCAGCCACCCGTTCCCCTCGGGCTTTGCCAATGCCAGCTATAACGGGCTCAATGCCTTCCGCTTCATTGCAGCCGACGGCACGGTGACCCCCGTGCGGTGGTCGATGGTCGCCGTCGATGCCTTTGCCCCGGAAGCCGCCGAGGCACCCTCCACCGACAAGAACTATCTGTTCGAGGCTTTCGGCCAGCGCATCGCCCAGGGACCGGTGCAATGGCATCTCGTCGTCACCATCGGCAAGCCTGAAGATCCTACCAAGGACGCCACCATTGCCTGGCCGGACGACCGCGAGAAGGTCGATGTCGGCACCCTCACCATCGATCACACCGAAGCCGAGGCCGACGGCAACTGCCGCGACATCAATTACGATCCGCTGGTGCTGCCTTCCGGCATCGAGGGCTCCGATGATCCGCTGCTGAGCGCCCGCTCTGCCGTCTATGCCCAGTCCTACAAACGGCGCAGCGGCGAAGAGAAGACCCCGAGCGCCGTTCAGATCAACGACACCGCCAAGGCTCCGTGAGAAGGGATCCCATCATGAACCAGCCCTTCACGATCTTCTCGCGTCTGCTGCACTGGCTGATGGCGATCCTCATTCTCGCCATGCTGTTCATCGGTGTCGGCATGGTTGCCTCGCTGACCGATTATGGCTGGCTGGTCCAGATCCATAAGCCGATCGGCGCCCTCATCCTGGTGCTGGTGGTGGTGCGGCTGATCAATCGCCTGCTCCATCCGGCACCGCCTTTGCCCACAGGGATGCCCGGCTGGCAGCGTTTCGCCGCCCATGCCTCACATGTCGTGCTGTATGTGCTGATGTTCGCCTTGCCGCTGGTCGGCTGGGGCATGCTCTCGGCGGTGCATACGCCGGTCGTGCTCTATGGCAGCCTGCATCTGCCGCCGATCCTGCCCGCCGACGCAATGCTCTACGCCAAGCTACGGACTGCTCATACGGTGCTGGCTTTGCTGCTGTTCCTGACCTTCCTCGCCCATCTCGGCGCTGCGTTGATGCATGCGCTGATCTTCCGCGACGGGGTGTTCGACAGCATGACGTCGGGGCGGAACCAGAGCTAGGCAGCTTGCCGGAGAAACGAAGGGCGCGGCCGACGCGGCCCCGGCCTGCCGGCGTGGTTCAATGCACGCCGGCGACGATCTCCTCCATGTCCCAGCTTTCGGCGCTGGCACCGGCCAAGGCGCGGACGCGTTCCTCATCGGCGGCGAATTCCGCGGCCGGACCTTCATAGACGATCTTGCCGTCATCCAGCACATAGGCGCGATCGGCGACGGCGACGGCGGCGCGCACATTCTGTTCCACCAGCAATACAGCGATGCCTTCCGCCCGCATCGAGGCGACGATGTCAAAGACCTGTTGCACGATCAGCGGCGCCAGGCCCTGGGAGGGCTCGTCGAGCAGCAGGATCTTCGGATTGAGCAGCAAAGCGCGGCTGATCGACAGCATCTCCTGCTCACCGCCGGAAAGCTGGCGGCCCTTATTCATGCGCCGCTCCTTGAGGCGCGGGAACAGCTGATAGATGCGTTCGATATTCCACGGACCCGGCCGGTCGATCGGCACTTTGAGATTTTCCTCGACCGTCAAGGTCGGGAAGATCTTGCGGCCTTCGGGTACATAACCGAGCCCAGCCTGGGCGATGCGGAACGGCGGCAGGCGGGTCACCTCCGCTCCGTCCAGCTTCACCGTGCCCTGGCGCGGCGGAGTCAGCCCTACCAGGCTGCGTAAAGTAGTGGTCTTGCCGGCGCCGTTGCGGCCGAGCAGGGTGACTATCTCGCCCTCCTGCACCATGAGGCTGACGCCCTGCAGGATATGGCTCTTGCCGTAATAGGTCTGCAGCCCGGCGGCTTCGAGAATGACCTTGCTCATGCTGCCGTCCCCAGATAGGCGGCCTGGACCCGCTCGCTGGCGGCGATCTCGGCCGGCGTTCCCTCCGCCAAAGGCGCACCTTCCGCCAGCACCATGATGCGGTCGGCGAGATTGAAGACGACGCGCATGTCGTGCTCGATCAGGATGATGGTCATGCTTCTGTCGCGGTGCAGTTTGCGGATGAGACGGGTGATGTCATAGGTCTCCTGGTCGCCCATGCCGGCGGTCGGCTCATCGAGCAGCAACAGGCGCGGCTTCAGGGCCAGCGACATCATGATCTCGGTCGCCCGCTGGTCGCCATGCGAGAGCTCGCCCACCAGCCGGTCCGCCTTCTTGTCGAGGCCGCTCATCTCCAGCAGTTCCTCGGTCTCGGCAGCAATGCGAGCGGCGGCACTGCGCGACAGAAATGGGCTGAGCTGATGCCCGGCGGCAATCTCCACCGGAATGCGGAGATTTTCGCGCACCGTCAGTTCCGGAAAGATCTCGGTGATCTGAAAGGTTCGCGCCATGCCGAGCTTCACCCGGCGCTGCGGCGGCAAAGCGGTGATGTCCTGCTCGTCGAGCAGGATGCGGCCCTTGGTCGGCGGCAGGAAGCCGCTGATCAGGTTGAAAAAGGTGGTCTTACCGGCGCCATTGGGGCCGATCACCGCGCGGAGCTCGCCGGGTTCAACCTTGAGCGAGACCTGGTTGACGGCGATCAGGCTGCCGAAATGGCAGGAGACGTTATCGACATGCAGCAGGGTCATGCGGCCCTCTTTCGTTTCAGCATGCCGAGCACTCCGCGCGGGAAGAACAGCACCACGGCCATGAAGAAGATGCCGATGATCGACATCCAGTATTCGGTCTGGGTGGAAACGTAATCCTGCAGCACGACGAAAATGATGGCGCCGATCAGCGGTCCCCAGAAGGAGCGCATGCCGCCGAGCACCGCCATGATGACGAAATTGCCCGACTGGTCCCAGCGCAGGGCCCGGGGATCGGTGAAGTTGTTGAGCAGGGCATAGAGCGCCCCGGCCAGGCTGACGAAGAAGCAGGAGATGACGAAGGAGATCCAGATATGGCGCTCCACGGGAATGCCGAGGAAGCGCGCCCGTCTTTCATTCTCGCGGATCGCCAGCAGGGTGCGGCCGAAGGGCGATTTCAGGATGAAGGCCATCGCCGCGCAGCTCAGCGCGAAGCAGAACAGCACCAGGTAATAGAAGGCCTTGTCATTGCCGAGGATGTCGATCTGGGTGAAGCCGAGATCAAGCGGTACCCGCCGCCAGCCGCTGAGCCCGTCATCGCCGCCGGTGACAGAATTCCAGCGGAAGGCGATGAAATAGAAGACCTGGCCGAAGGCGATCGTCACCATGGCGAAATAGACGCCGCGCAATTTCACGATCAACGCGCCGATCAGCGCCGCCGCCAGCGTGCCGATCAGGATGCCGACGATGATGCCAAGCCCGGTGCTCGGTACCAGATATTTGATGGTCATGCCGACGCCATAGGCGCCGAGCCCGAAATAGGCGGCATGGCCGAAGGAGAGAATGCCAGTGAAACCGAGCAGGAAGTTGAGCGCCATGGCCGCCAGCGCCAGCACGACGACGCGGCTGGCAAGCGCCGTATAGCCGCCGGTCAGCGGCATCCAATAGGGCATGGTGAGCAACAGCAGCCAGACGATGACGTTCCAGACCTGTTTGTTGCGCTCGCTCGACATGGAGGTGCCGGTCATTGCAGCCTCCCTTCCTCGCCAAGGAGCCCACGTGGCCGCAGCAGCAGGACCAGGCCCATCATCACATACATCACCGCTTCGGTGGCGGAGGGGAAGACGACCGTGGTGATACCAGAGGCGACGCCGATCAGCAGGCCGCCGAGCAGGGTGCCGGGCAGACTGCCGAGCCCGCCGACGATGATGGCGACGAAGCTTGGCATGATGAGGGAATCGCCGATGGTCGGCTGCAGCCCCAGCATGCCGGCCGCCAGCACACCGGCGAGGCCGGCGAGGAAAATGCCGAGGGCGAAATTGACATTGCGCAGCAGCCGCACATTGACGCCGAGCGCCGAGACGGTATCGAGATCAAGCGTGCCGGCGCGGATCCGCATGCCGAGCCGGGTGCGGTTGAGGATCAGGAAGAGGCCGATCACCGCGATCGCCACGATGGCGATCATGAAGAGGCGATAACCGGTCAGGAAGAAGAACTGTGTGCTGAGCGGTGATGCCAGTACGCCAGGGATTTGATAGGGCACGCTTTGTGCCGTCCAGAAGTAGCGCGTCGCGTCCTGCAGCACGAAAGCAAGACCGAAGGTCAAGAGCAATCCGTAAAGCGGATCGCGGCCATAGATGCGACGTATCAGCAGGCGCTCGACAACGAGACCAAGCACCGCCACCAGCGTCGGCGCTATCAGCAAGGCGCTCCAGTAGTCGAAGCCATGGCGCATCAGTTCGTAGGCAAAATAGCCACCCAGCGCCAGGAACCCGCCATGAGCGAAGTTGATGACACCACTCAGGTTGAGGATCAGCGACAGGCCGAGCGCCATCAGCGCATAGAAGGCGCCGACAATGAGCCCGTTGAAAATATTGAAAAGGATAAGCGTCGTCATACCCGGCTTTCCAAAGCGGTCAATCCATCAGGCGGTAGCAGGAAAGCGAAACGGGCGATCCCTCTTCAGGAACCGCCCGTTTCCGTCACTCAGGCCGGCCAGCTCAGGGTGCAGCCGCTGCTGCCGGCGGGTGGCGCCACATTCTTGCCGGCGACGACCTCCTTCACCTTGAAGAGATCCTCATCGACGGCACCGCTCGCTTGCGCCTCGCCGACGAAGAGCGAGCCCACCAGCTGGTGGTTTTCGGCGGCATAGGTCGGCTCGTTCGGCATCAGGGCCACTTCCGGCGGCAGCTTGAAGCCTTCCAGCGCCTTGGCGAGCTTGATCGCATCCAGGGTCTTTTCCTGGTTGGCGGCGAGGGCGCAGGTCCAGGCGGCGACATAGCCGAACCAGGTACGGGCGGTCGGCACCTTGCCGGTCTTCTTCTTGATGCCGGCGACGAAATCGTCGAGATGGGCGACGCCGTCCTGGCGCCAATACCATTCGACCACCCAGCTGCCGATCCGTGCTTCCGGCGGCAGGCCTTCCAGTGCTTCCAACTCCTGCTGCGCACCGGCCAAGGCGAATTTCGAGTTGAGGCCGAACTGCACCGCCTGCTTCAAGGCATTGACCATGTCGTCGCCGGCGAGGTTGAAGATCACCACATCCGGGCTGGCGGCCTGGGCCTTGATCAGATAGGAGCTGAAATCGGTGGTGCCGAGCGGTGTCAGATCGGCGCCGAGTTTCTCGCCGCCGAGCTTGCCGGCGGCATTCTCGAAGCCGCTCTGCAGCGTGTGGCCGAAGGCATAATCGGCGGTGATGTAATACCATTTCTTGCCGATATTCTTGACCAGCGACGAGGCAATGGCACCCGTCTCCATCGCCGTCGTGTTGCAGACGCGGAACACGTTCCAGTGGCAGTCCTTGCCGGTCACCGCATCGGTATGGCCACCGGTGACGATCAGCAGCTTCTTCAATTCGTTGGTGGTCTGGCCGAGTGCCAAGGCCATCGCCGAATTGACGTTGCCGAGGATGAAGTCGCAATTGTCTTTCTCGATCAGCTTGCGGGTCTTCTGCACCGCCGTGCCGACATCGCCGCTGGTCGAATCCTCGACCAGCATCTGCGCCTGACGGCCGAGGATGCCGCCTTTGGCGTTGATTTCGTCAATCGCATATTCAGCGCCGAGCTGCTCGTTCTTGCCGAGTGCGGCATAGGTGCCGGTCAACGGATCGCAGAAGCCGAATTTGATCGGATCATCGGCGCGTGCCTTGATGATGAAGGGTGACGCCACCTGCAGGGCGCCTATCGCGGCTATGCCCTGGAGCAGCGTCCGGCGACGCATAGACGGAAATGCGGGTTTCATACTCATGCTTGCCTCCCAAAATGAGCCATAAGGCCTGAATGACGCCGCTCTTTTGGCGGCTTTCTTCTTGTTGAGATGTCCGTGCTGACCAGCAAACGCCACCCTTCCGCTCCGTCAAGCGACGAGGTCGGGTGATGTCCTTGGGCCGGACGCAACGCTTCCCCTTGCACTAAAGCGTTGAATTCCAAGCAACTGATGAGATTTTTTTTCCCTGTTGGCGTCGATCCTATGTCAGGCGTGTCAGCAAGTCTACATTCATTAAGCCGATAGTTGCAGCGCCGCACTGGCGCGACGACCCGGCTAACGAGCGGCAGACAAACGAAAACCGCCCCGGCCTTGCGGCTGGGGCGGCTTCGTTACGGGACACGTCACGCTTTAGTGAAAGCGCAGCGGGATCACCACGTTGAGCGACGGCGCGGCATAAACCGGGGCCGGGGCGTAATAGACCGGCGGCGGG
>DATMUQ010000156.1:0-3549 GCA_035563795.1 Terriglobales bacterium
CCACGGTGAAGTCATTCTGGCCGCCGGCGCGATCGGTTCGCCACATCTCATGATGCTGTCTGGCATCGGCCCGGCCGAGCAGCTCACAAAATTCGGTATCCCGGTCGTGCTCGACAAGCCAGGCGTCGGCGCCAACCTGCACGACCATCTGCAGCTGCGCATGATCTTCAAGGTGTCGGGAGTGAAGACGCTGAACGAAACCTACGTCTCGATGCTCAACCGGCTGGGCATGGGCATCAATTACATCTTGCGCCGTCGCGGGCCGATGACCATGGCGCCGTCGCAGCTCGGCGCTTTCACAAAGTCGGACCCGACGCAGGACCGCGCCAATATCCAGTATCACGTGCAGCCGCTCTCGCTTGAAAAATTCGGCGAGCCGCTACATCCGTTCCCGGCCTTCACCGCCAGCGTGACCAATATCCGGCCGACCAGCCGTGGCGCGCTCACGCTCAAGTCAGCCGATCCGGCGCAGCCGCCAGCCATCGCGCCGAACTATCTCGCAACGCCAGAAGACCAACTCGTCGCTGCCGATGCGATCCGCATCACGCGCAAGATCGTAGCGCAGCCGGCGCTGCGGAAATATTTGCCGGTCGAATATCTGCCCGGTGCGCAGGTGCAGGACGACGACGAGGCTGGGCTGGTCAAGGCGGCCGGGGATATAGGCACCACGATTTTCCACCCGGTCGGCACCGCGCGCATGGGCCGCGACATGGATCCGCGCGCGGTGGTCGATGCCCGGCTGCGTGTCATCGGCATTGAACGCCTGCGCGTGATCGACGCCTCGGTGATGCCGTCGATCACTTCCGGTAACACGAATTCACCCACCATGATGATCGCGGAAAAGGGTGCAGCGATGATTTTGGAGGATCGGCCGCGATAAACAGTTACGGTGCATTCCACATTGGCATCTTCATCGACTTGATGCACGCGGTGATTACTTAGGTGCTGTCGCGGGCCAGCGGGTTCGTTGTCTATCTCTTCTTTCGGCATCATCGATACCCTGCTCGGCGTCGACATACCGGGCCGAATGTATTCAAGGCAGCGCCTTGAGGTATCGGATCGGCCGGCCGGGCGCGATCGCCTGCGCGGCGGCTATGATCGCATTGGTATCGATACCATAGTGCTGGTAAAGCTCGGCCAGCGAGCCCGTCTGGCCGAAATGTTCGACGCCAAGCGGGCGCGTACGATGGCCGGCGACCGCGCCAAGCCAGGCGAGCGTCGCCGGATGGCCATCGAGCACGCTGACGATGCCGCAATGCGGCGGCACGTCGGCGAGCAGGCGCTCAATATGCGAGCGGGCGTGCACCAGGCCGCGCTCGCGCGCCCGCTGCGCGGCGGTCCAACCGGCATTGAGCCGGTCGGCGGAGGTCACGGCGAGCAGCCCCACGTCACGGCGGTCTTCCGCCATCAAACCGACAGCGGCGATTGCTTCTGGCGCGATCGCGCCAGTGAAGGCGACCGTGACCTGTGCATTCGGTCCCGGCCTGCGCAGCCAATAGGCGCCGTCGACGATCTGCTGCGCTAGCTCCGGCGTCATTTTGCGTTCGATCTGCTCGACTGGCCGCGTTGACAGCCGCAAATAAACCGAGCCGCCCGTCTCGTCGCGCAGCCAGTTGCGTTCGGACAGCTGGGCGTCGCCGTCCTTCTGGATATAGGCGAAGGCCCAGCGCAGGATCACCGCCAACTCATCGACATAGGCCGGCTCGAAGGCGGCCAACCCGTCCTGGGCCAGTCCGATCAGCGGCTCGGCGATGGATTGGTGGGCGCCGCCTTCACCGGCCAGCGTAACGCCCGACGGCGTCGCCACCAGGATGAACCGCGCATCCTGGTAGCAGGCGTAATTGAGTGCATCGAGGCCGCGGGCGATGAAAGGATCGTACAGAGTGCCGATTGGCAGCAACCGCTCACCGTTGATCGAATGTGACAGGCCAAGCGCCGATAGGAGGGTGAACAGATTGTTCTCGGCGATGCCGAGCTCGATGTGCTGGCCCTTGGGGGAGAATTCCCAGGTGAAGGTCGACGGGATGTGCTCGGTCTTGAAGACGTCCGGCATGGTCTCGTGCGCGAACAGGCCGCGACGATTGACCCAGGCGCCGAGGTTGGTTGACACCGTCACGTCGGGCGACGTGCTGACGATGCGGCGCACGAACTCGCTGTCGCCGCGGCCGAGCTCGTTGAGGATGGCCCCGAAGCCCATCTGCGTCGAGGTGACCGCTTGGGCGCGTACTGGCAATTCATCTGGCACCTCGATTGCCGCGCCCTTCAAGCGGCGGCTGCTGACCGATGCGTAGGGCGCGTGTTTGAGAAATTTCTGGAGCTCTGTCGCTGGCAGCGACAGACCCTCGAACTTGTCCCATTCGTGGCCCGGTCGAACGCCCATAGCGGCACGGAATTTCTCCATCTGCGCGGGCGTCATCAGGCCAGCGTGATTGTCCTTGTGGCCGGCCATCGGCAGGCCGAAGCCTTTCACCGTATAGCAGATGAAGCAGGTCGGCTTTTCTGGATGCGCGTTTTTGAACGCCTCGAGTAGCGACGGCAGGTCGTGGCCGCCGAGATTGTTCATCAATGCCGCAAGCTGATCATCGCTACTGTTCTCGATCAACCGTGAAACCTCGCCCTGGTCGCCGATCTCGTCGTTCAGCCGTTTGCGCCATGCCGAGCCACCAGCAAACACAAGCGCCGAGTAGAGTTGATTGGGGCAACTGTCGATCCAGGCGCGCAGTTTCTCGCCGCCCGGCTCCTTAAATGTGGCCTGCTGCAGCGAACCGTATTTCACGATCACTACATCCCAGCCGAAATTCTTGAATTGCTGCTCGTAGCGCTCCCACAGGCCCTCGCGCACCACCTGATCGAGGCTCTGCCGGTTGTAATCGACGATCCACCAACAATTGCGCAGGCCCTGTTTCCAGCCTTCCAGGATCGCCTCGAAGATATTGCCCTCGTCGAGCTCGGCGTCGCCGACCAGCGCCACCATGCGTCCTTCCGGCCGGTCAAGCCCCCAGCCATGCGCGCGCACATAGTCCTGCACCAGCGAAGAGAACAGCGTCTGAGCGACACCGAGGCCGACCGATCCGGTGGAGAAATCGACGTCGTCGGCGTCCTTGGTGCGCGAAGGATAGCTCTGCGCGCCCTTGTAGCCGCGAAAGCATTCCAGCCGCTCGCGCGTCTGCTGGCCAAGCAGATACTGGATGGCGTGGAAGATCGGCGAAGCATGCGGCTTCACCGCAACGCGGTCCTGCGGACGCAGCACGTCGAGATAGAGCGCGGTCATAATGGTGGCGAGCGAGGCCGACGAGGCTTGATGGCCGCCGACCTTTAGGCCGTCGCTGTTTTCGCGCAGATGATTGGCGTTGTGGATCGTCCAGCTCGCAAGCCAGAGAATCTTCTTTTCCAATTCGCGCAGGATGTCGAGCTTACCGGCCATGGCGGCAGTTTAACGCGATCGGTGCGCGCTCGGAACAACGGTGGCGCCGAAGTTCACTACAACGAAAACTGATGCCCCGCTCATGAGGGGGAACGCATGCTGGGCTTGGACGGTTCCCGCGAGTT
>DATMUQ010000157.1:0-4783 GCA_035563795.1 Terriglobales bacterium
CAAATTTTGCCGAGAAGATCGTCTGCTCGCCGGTATCGGCGTTTTCGGTGATCGCAATGCCGTCGGCGAGTTCGAGCGCGGTCTCGAACGAATCGGCGAGCCGATTGCCGAGATCGCCGTCGACGATGATGCGGTCGACGACGATTTCGATGTCGTGCTTGAGGTTCTTGTTGAGCGGGCGAACCTCGTCGAGCTCCATCATCTTGCCGTCGATCTTGACCCGCTGAAAGCCGCGCTTCTGCAGGTCAGCGAGCTCCTTGCGGTACTCGCCTTTGCGGCCGCGGGCGATCGGTGCGAGCAGATAGAGCCGGGTGCGCTGCGGCATCGCAAGCACACGGTCGACCATTTGCGAGACGGTCTGGCTGACGATCGGCAACCCGGTCGCCGGCGAGTAGGGCACCCCGACCCGCGCCCATAATAGCCGCATGTAGTCGTAGATCTCGGTCACCGTGCCGACGGTCGAGCGCGGGTTCTTCGAGGTGGTCTTCTGCTCGATGGAAATCGCCGGAGAGAGACCTTCAATGGAATCCACATCCGGCTTCTGCATCAGTTCCAGGAACTGGCGGGCATAGGCGGAGAGCGATTCCACGTAGCGGCGCTGGCCTTCGGCATAGATCGTGTCGAAGGCGAGGGAGGACTTGCCGGAGCCGCTGAGGCCGGTGATGACGACCAGCGAATCCCGCGGAATATCGACATCGACATTCTTCAGATTGTGCTCGCGGGCGCCCCGGACCGAGATTTTCGCGCCGTCAATTTGCGCGCTGCCCGTGCCATTCTTCGCGCTGCTCAAGGCCTTCGCCATACCCGTCCAACCCTTCCGATCCGATCCTGCTGAGCGGCCGCCAGAGGCTTCCCCTGAGGTCAAAATCCGGGGTCATAAGGCGGCCAGCGGGCGACTATCGCCGAAAAAGAACAAAAGTGGAAGATGGCAGCGGCGACTTCCTGCCATTCAGCCCTTGCAGGACTAGCAAAATTCTCAATAAATTCATTTATTACAGATACTTATTTTGCTGACACTGGTCTTTCCCCGTCCCCCATCTTTTAGGTGACAAGCCCGGCCGATCGTACTAAGTCTCGACCTCATTCACGATGATAAGAACAGGACAGGGCTATGGCTGGCAGCGTTAATAAGGTGATCCTGATCGGCAATCTGGGACGGGACCCGGAAATCCGTACCACCCAGGATGGGACGCGGGTCGCCAATCTGTCGATCGCGACCTCGGAAAACTGGCGCGACAAGAATTCCGGCGAGCGCAAGGAAAAGACCGAGTGGCACCGGGTGGTGATTTTCAACGACCGCCTGGTCGAGGTGGTCGAGCGCTATCTGAAGAAGGGCGCCACGGTTTATATCGAGGGTCAGTTGCAGACCCGCAAGTGGACTGACCAGAGCGGCGCCGAAAAATACACCACGGAAGTCGTGCTGCAGAAGTATCGCGGCGAACTTACCATGCTGGGCGGCCGGGGTGACGGCGGCGGCATGAGCAGCGGCGAGCCGGATGCCGGCTATGGCAATGGCGGTGGTGGCGGCTATGGCGGCGGCAGCGGTGGTGGCAGCGGCGGCTATGGTGGCGGCAGCTCCGGCGGTGGTGGCCGGGGTGGCGGCGATCTCGACGACGATATCCCGTTCTGATCCGCGTTACCGATAAGATGCCAGAAATGGCGCGTCCGCCTCAAACCGGCTGACGCGCCATTTTGCATTTGCTGCTTTCAGTCGCATACTTCGGCAGGTGCAAGCTCGGTGAGGGCGATCGATATGCCGAGATCTGTTGCCGTGGCATTGACCGCATAGGTGCCGCTCTCGGCACCGCCGGCAAAACGCAGGACCATCCGCGTGCCGGTCGCCGGCGTCAGCTCGAATGAGTCCGCGAGTTCAGCAAATCTGTTCATGAAGGCTTCAACGACCTGCTTGAGTTCGTCATCCTCTGAAGCCCGCATGCGCGGTGCGGCTCGCTCCAACACGCTCGTCACGATGCTGACCTCGCTGGTTTCCTTGGTCGCCGATTGCGCCGCAGCTCGAAGGCCGATGAGATACAAATTCTGGCAATGGCGCGTGCACAACCTCGCGCCGAGCATAGCTGTTCGGGCTGTGCGGCAAACTTACAAATAGTTAAATGAAGCGATTGGACCGAGCTGCAAAGACACAGTCACTCAGCAGCGCGGCAATCCTGTCAAAGAGCTTTCGCTCCAGTATTTCAGGGATTGGACGACTTTCCCGGCGTTGCCACATCGTTGCCATATGTCTTGAACCAGCTATCGATCTCGTCTGCCAGTGAATTGCCGAGCGGCGTGATCATGTCTTCGACCGTCCAGCATTGATTGGACTTGCGCATCTTCAGCGCCACCTGTCGCGGGCTGCGCTGAGTATCCGACAAGGCAAAGGTGTAGTGCATCACCACCATCGCCTGGTCGCCGTCATGCTTGCCAAGATCGAAGGTGACCGGCTCGGCAATGTCGCCATCCTGGGCATCGACCCAGGGATCGGAATCAAGCGCACATTCCTCGCCATTCTCGCAGGCATAGTTCATCGCCAGCAGTTTCAGCAGGCGCGGGGCGATAATGCCCTGCAGCTTGGCGGGATCGGCATAATAGAAATCGACATGATTCTGATAGAAAGCCTTCGCCGCCACCAGCGGATCGCTGCCGAGACAATTATCGGCAAAGGCAGGCACGCTGCCGAGACAAAGCACAAGCGAGAGGCTGGTAAAGGCGCGCGAAATCATCGTCACTATCCGGACCGGCACGGGCTCAACGCCCATGTTTAGATTGCCAGGAAAATGTGACTTTGTCTGCGCCCCTTCGTGGGAGTTCCCAAGTCGTGGCGGCCCGGTCAGTCGGCGAAGCCCGGCTCTTCACGCATCAAGACGCGCTTGATGCTTTCCAGGTGCATGGCAGCGCTCTCGGCATCGCCGTCGCGCATCTGCCGATAGGTACGTTCCGCCACCTCCGGCGCGACCGGAACAAGCTTGCGGCCGGTGCTCATGGCGCGGACCTGCACCTCGCAAGCGCGCTCGAGGTAATAGAGATCGTCCCAGGCTTCGGCGATGCTGGGTCCGATCACCATGACGCCATGATTGCGCATGAAGACGATATCGGCCTCGCCCATGGCCATGGCAATGCGGTCGCCTTCAGCGTCGTCCAAGGCGAGGCCCTGATAATCCTCGTCCACCGCCGTGCGGCCATAGAACTTCAGCGCCGTCTGCCCGGCCCAGACCAGAGGCTGGCCCTCCACCATGGTGAGCGCGGTGGCGTTAGGCATATGGGTATGGAAGGCGGCACGAGCGCGCGGCTTGTTGAGATGCAGGCGCGCATGGATATAGAAAGCGGTGGCTTCCGGTGCACCTTCACCCGCCACGACATGGCCATGGAAATCGCAGATCAGCAACCGCGAGGCGGTGATTTCGTCGAAGGCGAGGCCATAGGGATTGACCAGAAAAAGGTCATCGCGCCCCGGCACCAGGGCCGAGAAATGGTTGCAGATGCCTTCCTGATAACCGAGCCGCGCGGCCATGCGGAAACAGGCGGCAAGATCGATGCGCGCCTGGCGCACTGCTTCCTCATCCAAGGCACTGTTGCGGAGCACCGTCGGACCGCCGGCGGCGTTGCCGGAAGAAATCAGTTCATGCGCCATATGTGGAACCCCTGCAGCGACGATCGACCAGTGGCTCTCATCATATCCACTGAAGGCCGGCAAACAAGGGCGGCACGACATCGAGGCGGGGGACGATCGCGTCGGGCCGGTAATCCGGCAGCAATTTCCGGCCGGAGCCGCGATCGACCCAGACACAGCGGAAGCCCAATTCCCGCGCGGCCACATGGTCGAGATGCGGGCTGGCGCAGATATGAACGACTTCATCGCGGGTGATGCCGAGCTCACGATAGGCATGCTCGAAGATCTGCCCCGAAGGCTTATAGGCCTGGGCCTGTTCGGCGGTAATGACGCGGTCGATATGGCCACCCAATTGCGCGACATTGCCGGCGATAATGGCATCGTCGGTGTTGGAAATGATGCAGAGCCGGAAACCGGCCCGCTTCAGAGCTGCCAATGCCGGCACAACATCGGGAAAGGGCGGCATCTCGGAAATACGCGTTGTCAGCAGATCGACGTCGTCTTCCTCGTAGCGCAGACCCACTTCATCCATGGCGCGCTGCAAGGCCATGCCGGCAACCGCACGGAACGACCGGTGTGGCGATGTCTGCTCCAGCTCATGCTCATGGCGGTCATAGACGCCGATCAGCATCTGCGGATCCATTGCCATCGCCCGCCGGACGAGGATCTGCTCCACAGCGGCCATGAGACCTTCGTCCCACTGGATCAGCGTGCCGTAGCAATCGAAGGTGAGCCAGGTCGGTCTTATCGTGTTTTCGAGCGGCATTGCCGTCTCCAGTTGCTTCCCATGGTTGCAATCTGAGTTACTTTTCTTTCATTTTAAAATTAAATATACTGATCATGATCAGTTGTTTTTTCGATTTAAGCCATGTTCGACCTCGACCTCCTGAAAAGCTTCGTTTCCGTCGTCGATGCCGGCGGCTTCACCCGTGCCAGCGAGCGGGTGCACCGGACGCAATCCACCGTCAGCCAGCAAGTCCGCAAGCTGGAAGAAGCGGTTGGCCGGCCGCTCCTGCGGCGCCAGCGCGCCGGCAAGGGTGTGACGCCGACCGAGGAGGGAGAGGTTCTCCTCACCTATGCGCGGCGCCTGCTGGCGATCGCGGCAGAAGCGCGCGACGTGCTGGCACGCCCGGAGCCGGTCATGGTCGCCCGGCTCGGCGTGCCGGAAGATTTCGC
>DATMUQ010000158.1:0-2439 GCA_035563795.1 Terriglobales bacterium
AGAGCATCGGCCAAAACGACATGTTCGGCAACGCCGCCGATGCACCAACCATCATGCTGCCGCAGATCGAACCGTGGTTGCCGGCCGAGCGGCTGCGCCGCGAATACGAGGCGATCGGTTTCTTCCTCTCCGGGCATCCACTCGATGATTACGCCTCCGCGCTCAAGAAGCTGCGCGTGCAGCCTTGGGCCGAATTCGCGCGTGCGGTGAAGGCCGGGACTACCGCCGGGCGTGTCGCTGGTACAGTTGTCTCTCGCCAGGAGCGACGCACCCGCACCGGCAGCAAGATGGGTATCATCGGACTGTCCGATCCGACCGGAGCCTATGAGGCGGTGATCTTCTCGGAAGGGCTCGCCGAGCATCGCCACCTGCTCGAGCCGGGCACCGCCGTGCTGCTGTTCCTGTCTGCCGAAGTGCAGGGCGATGAGGTGCGCGCGCGCATCCAATCGGTCGAACCGCTCCATGCCGCCGCTGCCAACCTCAACACCGGCCTGCGCGTGTTCCTGCGCAGCGCCGCGCCGCTTGAAGGCGTTGCCAAGCGGTTGGAAACAGTCCCGCGTCCGGGAGCGACCAACCGCGATGGCGAAGTGAGCATGGTGCTGCTCTTAGAGCAGGGCACCGAGGTCGAGATCAAGCTGCCGGGCCGGTTCAAGGTCTCGCCGCAGATCGCCAGCGCGATTAAGGCGGTCCCGGGCGTGGTGCAAGTCGAGGCGCTGTAGCTTCCGGCGGGCTCGACAGGCGCTCTGCGGCATCGCGAAATAGAACATCAAAAGTCGCGAAGGCGACAGCCGATCGGCAGCAAAATTTGAATCGCCCGGACATATGTGACCCGCGGGCAACACATTCATTACCATTTAAATCTTGGGCCGCAATGATTCAGTGATGCCGCTATTTAGCCATACCCGTTCGCGACATAAGGCACGCTGGGTAAAGGCGCAGGCTTCGGGCTTTTTGCCGGCCAGCAGCCCTCGGAAGTAGGTCCGCTGGGATTTTGCGACGGCGGTCAGGGCGCACGACAAGGTTATGGACGCCAAACCCAATTTGAAGGCGAAACTGCCGAGCCGGCATGCCACCGAAGGACCGGATCGCGCGCCACATCGGGCCTTTTATTACGCTATGGGTCTGTCGCGGGAACAGATCCACCAGCCGTTCGTTGGCGTCGCCACCTGCTGGAACGAGGCCGCCCCCTGCAATATCGCGCTGATGCGCCAGGCGCAGGCGGTCAAGAAGGGAGTTGCAGCGGTCGGTGGAACGCCGCGCGAATTCTGCACCATCACTGTTACCGACGGCATTGCCATGGGCCATGCAGGTATGAAGGCCTCGCTACCCTCGCGCGAGGTGATCGCAGATTCTGTCGAACTCACCGTGCGCGGCCATGCCTACGACGCGCTCATCGGCGTTGCGGGCTGCGACAAGTCGCAGCCCGGCATGATGATGGCGATGTGCCGGCTCAACGTGCCTTCAATCTACATCTACGGTGGATCAATTCTGCCTGGCACGTTCAAGGGCAGAGAAGTCACCGTGCAAGACGTCTACGAGGCCGTCGGCAAGCACTCGGTCGGCGAGATGTCCGACGAGGACTTGCAGACGCTCGAAGAGAACGCCTGTCCGTCAGCGGGCGCCTGTGGCGCGCAGTTCACCGCCAACACCATGGCGACTGTGTCGGAGGCGATTGGCCTTGCGCTGCCCTATTCGGCCGGGGCCCCAGCCCCTTACGAGATTCGGGACAAGTTCTGCATGCTTGCCGGCGAGATGATCATGGATCTGATTGTCAAGAACATCCGCCCGCGCGATATTGTCACTCGCAAAGCGCTGGAGAACGCCGCGGCTGTAGTGGCTGCAACCGGTGGCTCGACCAATGCGGCGCTGCACCTGCCGGCGATCGCGCATGAATGCGGCATCGAGTTCACGCTCTTCGACGTCGCCGAGATTTTCAAAAAGACGCCCTATATCGCGGATTTGAAGCCGGGCGGTCGTTATGTCGCCAAGGATATGTTTGAAGCTGGCGGCGTGCCGCTTTTGATGAAGACCTTGCTCGATCACGGTTACATGCACGGCGACTGCCCCACCGTCACCGGGCGCACCATCGCCGAGAACCTCAAAACCGTGAAATGGAATCCGGATCAGGACGTCGTGCGTCCGGCCGATAAGCCTCTGCTGAAGACCGGGGGTGTTGTCGGGCTGAGAGGTAACCTTGCTCCAGAAGGCGCCATCGTTAAGGTCGCCGGCATGACCGGCAGTCCGCAGTTCTCAGGTCCGGCGCGCTGCTTCGACAGTGAGGAGGCCTGCTTCGACGCTGTCAAGAACCGCAAGTACAAAGAAGGTGACGTGCTGGTGATCCGCTACGAGGGCCCGAAGGGCGGCCCCGGCATGCGCGAGATGTTGTCCACCACCGCAGCCCTCTACGGCCAGGGCATGGGCGCCAAGGTCGCGCTGATC
>DATMUQ010000159.1:0-3207 GCA_035563795.1 Terriglobales bacterium
TGACGACGAAGAGCGGCAAGCCGATGCTGATGATCGCGTTCCAGCTGAAGCTCGGCGTCACCAGTTCCAGATGTGGCCAGAGCGAGCCGCCGGCCGAGACATCGGGAATGCCGTTGATGACGAGGGCGATCACCGCGACCACGACGGCGGCCGGCACAGCAAACAATCGCTTCCAGCGCGCGACCAGGGCCCAGGCCAGCACCACCGGCAGCGCGAGATTTGGCATCTGCGCGATGGCATGGAAGGGGGCAACACAGAGCGTGAAGAGAATGCCGGCCAGCATGGCATTGGCGAGCACCGCCGGGATGCTGGCGACCATCCGGCCGAAGGGCTTCCACAAGCCGGCGATGATGATGAGCACGCTGGAGACGATGAAGGCACCGCAGGCCGCCTCGAAGCCGCCGGCGACGGCACCGGTCGAAGCCAGCAAGGCAGCACCCGGCGTCGACCAGGCAATGCTGATCGGCATCCGCTTGCGCAAGGCCAGCACGACGGCGCAGAGGCCCATGGCGGTACCGACGGCGATCAGGCCCGATGTCGCCTGCCCCGGCGTCGCGCCGACACCCTTCAAGCCCTGCAACACCACGGTGAAGGAACTGGCATAGCCGACGAAAGCCGTCAGCAACCCCGCCATCACCGCCGGCCAGATGCCGATCGGCGCCGTTGTCCCGCCATCTGCTGTCGCTGTCCCCTCACCCACCGTCATGATCATCCGCCCGAATTTTGTTTCTTGTTGTCATTCGTTGTGAAGGTCCCCTCACCCCAACCCTCTCCCACGAGGGGCGAGGGAGCTCAGCGCATTCCAATCTAAGCGTCACCGCAGGTCCGCAATGTCCTCAAAATTCCTGGGCGCTAGCAACAGCGTTCCCTCTCCCCTCGTGGGAGAGGGACAGGGTGAGGGGGAGGCTCAATTCGACGTGCAATGCTTCGATAAAAGCTTCACCCCCACAGCGCCGCATCGCAGGGATGCATGAAGCTGCCGTCGAAGCGGAAGCCGTGTTCGCGGTCCTTGGCGAGCAGCAGCGGGCCATCGAGGTCGACATAGCTCGCCTGCTGGCCGATCAGGAAGGCCGGTGCCATGCCGAGCGAGCTGCCGACCATGCAGCCGACCATGATCCGGAAGCCGAGCCTCTCCGCTTCCTTGGCCATCTTCAGCGCTTCGGTGAGACCACCGGTCTTGTCGAGCTTGATATTGACCGCCTGATACTTGCCAACCAGTGCCGCCAGCGTCTCGCTGTCATGGCAGGCTTCATCGGCGCAGATCGGGATTGGCTTCTCGACCTCGCGCAGGGCCTCGTCATTGCCGGCCGGCAAAGGCTGCTCGATCAGGATGACATTGAGCTCGCGCAGTTTCGGTGCCAGCTTGCGGTAGTCGTCGATCGACCAGCCTTCATTGGCATCGATGATGAGCTTCGATTGCGGCGCCGCGCGGCTGACGGCCCGCACGCGGTCGAGATCATCGGCGCCGCTCAATTTCAGCTTGAGCAAGGGCCGGTGCAGGTTCTTCGCCGCCGCCAGCGCCATCTCATCGGGGGCGGCAAGGCTCAGCGTATAGGCCGTCATCAAATCGCGCGGCTGCTTCAATCCGGCCAGTTTCCAGACCGGCTTGCCGGCAAGCTTGGCCTCGAGATCCCAGAGCGCGCAATCGACGGCATTGCGCGCGGCGCCGGGCGCCAGCAGCTTCTGCACGGCGGCGCGATCGGCACCGTCTTCCAGCGCCACGCGATGCTGCTCGATCGCGGCGATGACGCCCTCGATGCTCTCGCCGTAGCGGCCATAGGGCACGCATTCACCGTGGCCTTTGGCTTTGCCCTCGCCGAACTCGACCACCACCACCTCGGCCGAGGTCTTGCTGCCGCGCGAGATGGTGAAGGTGCCGGCGATCGGCCAGCTCTCATGGCGGATGGTGAGCTTGCGGCTCATGCCCTCACCTCCGTCTCGCAACCGCAGAGCTTGTCGACAATGGCGCCGACGCCATTGCGCACCGGATCGACGGTGGGCAGGCCGAATTCCGCCTCAGTGCGGCGCAGGAGATCGAGCGCCGCCGCTTCGTCCAATGCCGCGGTGTTGATGGCGATGCCGCAGCATTGCACATTGGGATTGGTGAGCTTCGCCGCTTTGAGATTGGTTTCCATGCAAAGCCGCAGATCCGGCAGCGGGAACGTCGGCAGGCCGCGCATATGGGTCCGCGTCGGTTCATGGCACAGGATCAGCGCATCGGGCTGCGCGCCATGCAGCAGGCCAAGGCTGACGCCGGCATAGGAGGCGTGGAACAGTGAGCCCTGGCCTTCGATCAGGTCCCAATGGTCTTCCTCATTGGCCGGGCTCAGCCATTCGACGGCGCCGGAGATGAAATCGGCGACCACCGCATCGATCGAGACGCCGGAGCCGGCGATGAAGATGCCGGTCTGGCCGGTGGCGCGGAAATCGGCCTTGAGGCCACGCGCCTTCATCTCCTTTTCGAGAGCGAGCGTCGTATACATCTTGCCGACCGAGCAATCGGTGCCGACCGCGAGCAAGCGCTTGCCGCTGCGCTTCACACCGCTCGCCACCGAGAAATGCTGGGTCGGATGGCGCACATCGAAGAGCTGGCGGCCGAGACGCTGCGCCGTCTCGCGCAATTGCGGATAATCGACCAGGCGCTGATGCAGGCCGGACGCGAGATCGAGGCCGAGTTCGAGCGCACGGGTGAGCAAGGCGATCCAATCCGGCGAGAGGATGCCGCCGCGATTGGCAACACCGACGATCACCGTCTTCACCCCGGCCTTGACCGCCGCATCGAGGTCCATGTCCGGCAGCTTGAGATCGGCCTGGCAGCCCTCGAGGCGCAGCTGACCGACGCACCAATCGGGGCGCCAATGGACGATGCCCTGGGCGGTCTTGGCCGCCAGCTGGTCCGGCGCATTGCCGAGGAACATGAGATACGGTGCGGCGATTTGCACAACAACCCCCGTCTGGTCGTGAAAAAAGGGCCGGCAAGAGCCGCCGGCCGGGGAAATCGGCCGGATGTTAGCCGATCGGTCGGGGCTTGTCTCGCCTTGGCTTACCCTGGCCTGACGTCGTGACCGGGAGCTTTTTCCATTATGCGACAGGGGTTTAGAAGCGCGTCGTCAGGACGGTCAGCCAGGCTGGCGACCAATCGACCAGTTGGGCTTCGATCTGGCGGTCATGGCCGCTCAGGATGAGCAGGCCGAGCAGCACCAGCAG
>DATMUQ010000160.1:0-3668 GCA_035563795.1 Terriglobales bacterium
CCGGCCGGTCGATGCTTTTTTCGACAAGGTCACAGTGAATAGCGAGGATCCGGCACGCCGGGTCAACCGTTTGCGGTTGCTGTCGGCGATCCGCGCCACGCTTCATAAAGTTGCAGATTTTTCCAAGATCGAAGGGTGAGATAGGTCATGGCGAAGTGGGTTTATCGCTTTGGTGACGGCAAGGCCGAAGGTCGCGCGGATATGCGCAATCTGCTCGGCGGCAAGGGTGCCAATCTGGCGGAGATGAGCAGTCTCGGCCTGCCGGTGCCGCCGGGATTTTCCATTACCACCGAAGTCTGTACCTATTATTACGCTCATGAGAAGACCTTCCCCGCTGACCTGAAGGATCAGGTCGATGCGGGCATCGCCGAGGTCGAGAAGATCACCGGCATGAAGTTCGGCGATGTGGCCGCACCGTTGCTGGTCTCCGTGCGCTCGGGTGCGCGCGTCTCCATGCCGGGCATGATGGACACCGTGCTCAATCTCGGCCTCAACGACGAGACCGCAAAGGGGCTGGCCAAGCAGTCCGGCGATGCGCGTTTCGCCTATGACAGCTATCGCCGCTTCATCCAGATGTACGGCAATGTCGTGCTGGGTGTGGAGCATCATCACTTCGAGGAGATCCTCGATCTCCACAAGAGCGATCTCAACGTCTCGCTCGATACCGACCTGACGGCCGAGAACTGGCAGAAGGTTATCGCCGATTACAAGGCGAAGGTCGAAGAGGAAATCGGCAAGCCATTCCCGCAGGAACCGCGCACCCAGCTCTGGGGGGCGATTGGCGCTGTCTTTGCCAGCTGGAATATCCCGCGCGCCATCACCTATCGCAAGCTGAACGATATCCCCGAGGATTGGGGTACGGCCGTCAATGTCCAGGCCATGGTGTTCGGCAATATGGGCAGCGATTGCGCGACCGGTGTCGCTTTCACCCGCAACCCCTCGACCGGCGTGAAGGAGTTCTACGGCGAATACCTCGTCAACGCCCAGGGCGAGGACGTGGTCGCCGGCATCCGTACGCCGCAGCATCTGACCATTGCCGGCAAGCAGGCCAACAATTCCACGCTGCCGGCGATGGAAGAGGTGATGCCGGCGGTGTTCGCGCAGCTCAACGATGTGCGGCACCAGTTGGAAACGCATTACCGCGACATGCAGGATATCGAGTTCACGGTCCAGAAGGGCAAGCTCTATATGCTGCAGACCCGCAACGGCAAGCGCACCGCCCAGGCAGCGCTGAAGATCGCCGTCGATCTCTGCACCGAAAAGCTGATCGACAAGAAGACGGCGGTGCAGCGCATCGATCCGGCCTCGCTCGACCAACTGCTGCATCCGACCCTCGATCCCAAGGCCAAGCGCGAAGCCGTGGCGCGTGGTCTGCCGGCGAGCCCGGGTGCCGCTTCGGGCAAGGTGGTCTTTTCCGCCGATGAAGCCGAAGACCGCGCCGCCAAGGGCGACAAGGTAATCCTGGTCCGGGTTGAGACCAGCCCGGAAGATATCCATGGCATGCATGCGGCGGTCGGCATTCTGACGACCCGCGGCGGCATGACCAGCCACGCTGCCGTGGTGGCGCGCGGCATGGGCCGGCCCTGCGTCTCCGGCGCTGGTGACCTCCGTGTCGATGCCGCGACGAAGCATATCACCGTGCGCGGCCAGAAGATCCTCGATGGCGATATCATCACCATCGATGGCGGCACCGGCGAGGTGATGATCGGCGCCGTGCCGACCATCGAGCCGCAGCTCTCCGGCGACTTTGCCACGCTGATGGGCTGGGCCGACGACGTCCGCAAGCTGAAGATCCGCACCAATGCGGAAACGCCGCTCGATGCCCGCACGGCGCGCAAGTTCGGCGCCGAGGGTATCGGTCTCTGTCGCACCGAGCATATGTTCTTCGACGGTGACCGCATCATCGCCATGCGCGAGATGATCATGGCCGAGGACGTGGCGGGCCGGAAGAAGGCCCTGGCCAAGATCCTGCCGATGCAGCGCCAGGATTTCGTCGAGCTCTTCACCATCATGAAGGGCCTGCCGGTGACGATCCGTCTTCTCGATCCGCCGCTGCATGAATTCCTGCCGAACAGCAAGGCGGAGATGGCGGAAGTTGCCGCCGCCGCCGGCGTCTCGGCTGATGCGGTTGCCGCCCGCGCGACGGCCCTCCACGAGAGCAATCCGATGCTTGGCCATCGCGGCTGCCGCCTCGGCATCACCTATCCTGAAATCTACGAGATGCAGGCCCGGGCGATTTTCGAAGCATTGGCCCAGGTGAAGAAGGAAAGCGGCGACACCGCCGAGGCGGAAATCATGATCCCGCTGGTCGGCATCCCCAAGGAGCTGACCTTGATGAAGGCGATCATCGACCGTGTGGCGGCCGAGGTCAGCAAGGAGAGCGGGGTGGAGCTGCCTTATTCGGTCGGTACCATGATCGAACTGCCGCGCGCCGCCTTGCTCGCCGGCGAGATCGCCAAGGATGCCGCCTTCTTCAGCTTCGGCACCAACGATCTGACGCAGACCACCTTCGGCCTCAGCCGTGATGACGCCGCGCGCTTCATCCAGGCCTATGAGCGCCAGGGTATTCTCGCCCGCGATCCCTTCGTCACCCTCGACCCCGATGGTGTCGGTGAGCTGGTGCGCATGGCGGCTGAGCGTGGCCGCAAGACCCGGCCGGAGATCAAGCTCGGCATCTGCGGCGAACATGGCGGCGACCCGGCCTCGATCCATTTCTGCGCCAGTGTCGGCCTCAATTATGTGAGCTGCTCGCCCTACCGCGTGCCGATCGCCAAGCTCGCGGCCGCCCAGGCGGCGATCAGCGGCGAGGGCGATGGCCGGAAGGGCGAAGGCTGATCAGCTTTCGACTGAAGACGAAAAAGGGGCTCGTTGATCGAGCCCCTTTTTTCTGGTGGGCAGTACCGATCAATCGGGCTCGATCGCCGTGTACGATCGGGGCCGCGGTGAAAACCCGTCTTTCTTAAACTATATGAACGATGGCCCACTCACCGCCTGCAAACGGCGGATTCGATTAAACCTTTGTGCAAATGCGTGCCGAGGTACAGCGCCTGTGCTCGTTGAGCCTTTGACAGCGTCACCCGGGTGAGTATCTTATTCTCTTCTTGGTAGAGGAGGACCGGACGCATGAATCGTATGATCAAGAGTATTCTGTTGGCGGCGCCGTTGTTGTCGCTGCCCCTTTTTCCCGCCCTTGCTGAAAAGCTGTCGCCGAGCCAGTTCATCAGTGTCATGCAGAACAACACGCTGACCGGCCGCGATGCCGAGAACCACCGCTTCCATGTCTATTTCCTGCCGGGTGGCATCGTCACCTACGAGAACCGGCGTGGCGTCAACGATCACGGCACCTGGATGCTGAATAAGAATGGCGATGTTTGCATCACCTGGGAGAGCCTGATGGCCGGCAAGCAGAATTGCTATGCGGTCAATGTCGACAAGAACAACATCACTTTCGGTAATGAGGATACCACGATCAAGGGCGACCTCCTGGGTGGCGTGCAGCCGCTCAGCAAGGACTAGGCGAGAATTCAGACACCTCGGGTTTCTCTGTGATGGCCGGGCTGACACGCCCGGCCATCGCATGTCGGCTTTTATGACATTGAGAAGATAGCCGGGGAATCTATAATCCGGGCAATTCGAAGGAGTTCAGAATTGTCCGTTCATCACTGCCG
>DATMUQ010000161.1:0-2297 GCA_035563795.1 Terriglobales bacterium
GGCAGTTGCAATGCGGCGCGCAACGCATCTTCGTCGTCACCGAAGGTAAGCCAACCCTCCAACAGCGGCGACAGCATCACAATGCCGGTGGCCGCGATGCCCTGATCGCGCTGTAGCACGCGCGCGGTCTTGGCCGCGCGCAGGCCGCCATAACTCTCGCCGAACAGATATTTTGGTGAGGCGGCACGGTTGTTGTGAGCGACATAAAGCGCGATGGCCTTGGCCATGGCGCCGGCGTCGCTGTCGATGCCCCAGAAATGCTTGGAGTTGTCGGCCTTGGCCGCGCGGCTCCAGCCGGTGCCGATTGGATCGATCAGCACCAGGTCGGTAAAATTGAGCCAGGTGTTGGGATTGTCATGCAGCTCGGTGGCCGCCGGGTCGCGGCCGATCTCTAACACACGCGGACCGACTAGGCCGAGATGCAGGAAGGCGGAGGCCGCGCCCGGTCCGCCGTTGAACACGAAAGTCAGCGGCCGGTTCGGCGTGGCGTTTTTGGCGACGTAGGCGGTGTAGAACACCGATGCGCTCTGCTCGCCAGACTGGTCGTAGAAGGCGAGCGTGCCGGCGGTTGCCGTGTAGGCAAGCTTGCCGCGCGGCGTGTCGATCGCATGCTCGGTGACGGAGTCGACCGGCAGCAGCCGCAGCACACCCTCGCCCGCCTCGTGCTGTACGGCCGGTTTGTCCTGCGACGCGTGCGGCCGCTCCTGCGCGGCGGCAAAGCCAAGTCCGCCGGCAAAGAGGACCGCCAGCGCTAAACGCGACAAGGAAGATTTCGTCATCGCACGCCCGGCTCCAGGTTCCGAGCCCCCAGCGGTCCCTTGATAAGCGCTAGCGGCGGCGGAAGTTCGGCCGGCGCTGCTGCGGCGAGGGGGATGCCGCTTCGCCCTTGTGGCGGAAACTAATGCGTCCGCGGTTCAAGTCATAGGGCGACATTTCCACGACCACGCGGTCGCCGACGCCGGTGCGGATGCGGAACTTGCGCATCTTGCCGGCGGTATAGGCTAGCACCTCATGACCGTTATCGAGCTTCACCCGGAAATTACCGTCCGGCAGCACTTCGGTCACCGTCCCGTCGAAATCCAGCAGCTCCTCTTTCGCCATCCAATAGGTCTCCGGTCTTTAGCTCCGCGCCCACTTGGCCGCGTCAAGTCGCGCCAGGGCTCTTGAGGCAATGTAACATTTCCCAGATCGCTTTACTCAATCACCTACACGACAACGGCTGCGGCGGGAACCCCGGCATGGTGCCTGATGGACAAGGCGCTCTAGATCGGGGAAAACTCCAAAATTAAGGCCCAAAATGCGTTAGGCGGAGCTGCCCGTAATGCCGTTTCCCATGGCCTCCAAGGCGCTTTCCCGATTCGTCGTCCTCGATCTCACCCGCGTCCGTGCGGGTCCGACTTGCGTCCGCCAGTTGGCCGACTGGGGCGCCAATGTCATCAAGATCGAGACGCCGCCGCATCTGGAGAAGGGCGAAGCGCAGGGCGGCCCGCGTCATGGTCCCGACTTCCAGAACCTGCACCGCAACAAGCGCAGCATCACCCTCGACCTTAAGTCACCGCAGGGCGCCACCGCCTTCAAACACATGGTGACGAATGCCGACATCGTGGTGGAGAACTATCGCCCCGACGTGAAGGACCGCCTCGGCATCAATTACGAGGCACTCAAGAAGATCAACAAGCGCATCATCCTCGCCAGCATCTCTGGCTTCGGCCAAGACGGCCCTTATCGCGATCGGCCGGGTTACGACCAGATCGCGCAGGGCATGGGCGGTCTGATGTCGATTACCGGCCTGCCGGGCCAGGGCCCAGTACGCGTCGGTATCCCGGTTGCCGATTTAACCGCCGGCCTGTTCTGCGCCTTGGGCATCCTCACAGCGCTGCTCGAGCGCGAAGTCTCCGGCGAAGGTCAATGGATCACTACCTCGCTGCTGCAGGCACAGATCTTCATGCTCGACTTCCAAGCAGCGCGCTGGCTGCAGGCGCACGAGGTGCCCAAGCAAGCGGGTAACAATCATCCGACCAGCATCCCAACGGGTGTGTTCAAGACCAAGGACGGCCACCTCAACATCGCCTCCACCGGCCAGGTGATGTGGGAGCGTCTGTGCAGGGCGATCGACGCGCCTGAACTGGTTAACCATCCGGATTACAATAGCAACGCGTTGCGCTCGAAGAACCGCGACGCCGTCAATGTCGCAATCGAGGCGAAGACGGTGAATAAGAGCAGTGCCGAATGGATCGACATCTTCAACAAGATTGGCGTGCCTTGCGGTCCGATCTATTCGATCGACCAGATGTTCG
>DATMUQ010000162.1:0-2666 GCA_035563795.1 Terriglobales bacterium
CCTTCCGCCGCAACAGGCTGATCGGCATCCGTGCTGCGATGGGCCGGCGGCTGGGAAGAGGGGTCGGATTGCATGGCGCCGTTATGCCCCAAGAGGCGGGCGCTGTCTAAGCCTAGTTGCCGGTCAGCGCCGGCAGGGCCGGCCACCGAGGCGACATGGAAATTTCATATTTCCGGCGGCCAACAAGGTTAATTCCGGGCCCCGGCCTTCCCAGGATCAGCTCACGCCCACTCAACCCCAGGGTCCGCGCGACTGGCCGCCGCCATCGACCGTGCCGCTGCGGGGAAAGCGGCTGGCGCCCGGGGTCGCGGTGGCTGCGGTTTCCGGGTGTAGCGGCATATTGCCGGCAGGCTGCATCGCCATCAGCCGATCGATCCGCTCCTGGGTCGAGGGATGGGTGGAGAACAGGCTGCCGATGCCGCCGCCATGCAGCGGATTGATGATGAAGAGATGCGCCGTCGCCGGATTGCGCTCAGCCTCCACATTGGGGATCTGCGCGGCGCCATCGGAGATCTTCACCAAGGCGGCGGCGAGCCAGCGCGGCTGACCGCACAATTCGGCGCCCAGGCGGTCGGCCTCGTATTCGCGCGAGCGGGAGATGGCGAACTGCACCAGCATCGCCGCCAGCGGGGCGACCAGAGCGGCAACCAATACGCCGATACCGCCCAGCGGATTATCACGCTCGTCACGCCGCATGCCGCCCCAGAACAGGCTCATCTGGGCAAAATTCGCCAGCATGCCGATGGCGCCGGAGAGGCAGGCGGTGATGGTCATGGTCAGGCTGTCGCGGTGCTTCACATGCGAGAGCTCATGCGCCATGACGCCGGCCAGTTCTTCGCGGCTCAGCATGTTGAGAATGCCGGTGGTCGCGGCGACCGCGGCATTTTCCGGGTTGCGGCCGGTGGCGAAGGCGTTGGGCTGCGGATTGTCCATGATGAAGACCTTGGGCATGGGCAATTGCGCGCGCTCGGCCAAAGTGGCGACGATGTCATAGAATTCCGGCGCATCCTGGCGCTCGATCTGGCGCGCGCCATACATGCGCAGCACCATCTTGTCGGCATTCCAATAGGCGAAGAGATTGGTGGCGCAGGCAAAGGCGAAAGCGATCAGCATGCCGGTCTGGCCGCCGATCAGGAAACCCACCACCATGAACAAGGCGGTCATCGCCGCCAGCAGCAATCCGGTGCGGATATAGCCCATCGCCTCTCTTGTCGCTCCTTCGCGTCGCTCGTTCTCGCTGCGGCCGGCAGTATCCGGCCGCATCAGCTATGTTGGGTGGCGGGGCAAGCGGGTCAAGACAGCACTGCCTGCAGGGCCATTGGCTGGTCTATTGGCAGGGGGCAGCCACTGGTGGAAACCGGGCCGGCTGGCTATATATGCGGCGTCATGAGCCAAGAAAAACGCCCCCCGACACCTGCTGCCATCGTCGAACGCTACGATCCGCGGCAAAGCCCCGCTTCTGTACCGCAAGCTGCCGAGTCGCAAGCCACCTCACCCCAAGCCCCGGCCGATCTGGCCCAGGCACGGCCGGCGGCTGACGCGACCAGCCAGCCAGCGGCACAACCGCCGAAGCCGGTCGAGATCGGCGGCCCCAGCGGCCCCGAACCGACGCGCTACGGTGACTGGGAACGTAACGGCCGGGTCAGCGACTTCTGATCTGTCTCGTCGGCCGAAGATTTCCCGGAAAATGGTCACGACTGCTTGTTCGGGAAGGACAAAAGCCTGCCTCACCGCTTCGTGATTGGCGGCGTTAAATCCGTTCCCACTACCTTTCGCCATCATGATCCGTGCTTTCACCCCTGCTGCCCGCCGTATCCTGGCGACCGCCTCCGGTTGCCTGCTGCTGGCGGTTCTGGGCAGTGGGGTTGGCGATATGCGGGCAGCGGCCCAGCAGATGGAGACGCCGCCGGGTGCGCCGGCCGCCGTCGGCTTCTCAGGTGCGGGCAGCGGAACGCCGGCGATTTCGCTCCAGGGCGACAGCCCGGGAATGCGCAGCCCCACCCTGCCGGATGCGAATGCCCCGGCCAGCTTGGTGACACCGGCGCCGCCTGCCACGATTGACGCACCGGCCACGCCGTCGCCGACCGCCGGCATTGGCGGGGAAACCGGCCTGACGCCGATCCCCAGCCTGACCACGCTGACCCCGGTGGTGCTGGAACTCTTCACCGCCGAAGGCTGCGGTTCCTGCCTCGCCGCCGATGCCAATCTCGGCAGCTGGGCGAAGCAGCGCTCGGTGCTGGTGCTGACCTATCACGTCGATTACTGGGACTATATCGGCTGGCGCGACATGAAGGCCGATCCGGCTTTCGCCCAGCGCCAGCTCGGTTATGTCGAGGCCTTCGGCCGCAGCATGATCTATACGCCGCAGCTGATTGTCGGCGGCGCCGATGAATCGCTGGGGACCGACCGTGACCGCCTGTCGATGATGCTCTCCAACAGCCGCTATATCGCCACCATGGCGCCGCTGCGGCTGATGCGCGATGCCGCTGGCCAAGTCTTCGCCGACCTGCCGCCGGTGGCGCTGGCCAAGCCGGCGACCCTCTGGCTGGTGAGTTTCCGACGCCAGGTCGAGACCGATATCCTGGCCGGCGAAAATGCCGGCCATCATGTCAGCGCCGTCAATGTCGTCCGTGCGGTGCAGAAGATCGGCGATTGGACCGGTTCGG
>DATMUQ010000163.1:0-6576 GCA_035563795.1 Terriglobales bacterium
CGCCAGAGCCATCGCCGGTCGCATTGGCAGCTTGCCGACAAATCCGAGACCGTCCCCGCTTTGCCCCGCTTCGACGGCACGACAGCGCTGATCGACCTGCCGCTGCTCGCCCTCGACACCGAGACCACTGGGCTCGACCCCGAGACCGACCGGATCATCTCGCTGGCCGCGGCGCAATTGCTGCAGGGACGGCTCTATCTGCATCAGGCACATAATTTCCTGATCGATCCGGGACGGCCGATCCCCGCCCGCACCACCGCCATTCATGGCATCAGCGACCAGCAGGTCAGCGGCCAGCCAAACTTCGCCAGCCGCGCCGCCGAAGTCACCGCGCTGCTGCAGGATCACGTCCTGCTCGGCCATAATGTCATCTTCGACGCCATGATGCTGAAGCAGGAGATGTCGCGGATCGACGCCGATTGGCAGGCCCCGCCGATTCTCGACACCATGCTGCTCTATGCCACGGTGCAGCCTAAAGCGCGGCATTTCGGTCTCGATCTCGCCGCCCGTAAGCTGCGCGTCTCGCTGGCCGGCCGGCATACCGCCTTGGGTGACGTGTTGATCGCGCTTGATCTCTTCTACCGCCTGCTGCCCCTGCTGGCCGATCGCGGCATCGTCACTTTGGGCCAGGCACAAACCGCCAGCCGCGAGGCCCTGGCCTGGCTTCGCGACCGCCATCGTCGCAGCGGGTGAGCGGAGATGCAGGAGAAGCAGCCGACATCACCCTCAACACCAGCAGCAGCGGAGCCGCATGCGATCGCGCAGGCGGCGTCGAACCAAGACACGACGCCCGGCCGCATCGATCTCTATCCTTTCCAGCATCGCCTCAGCGATGTGATGAGCCCAGCGGCAACCGGCATCCAGCCGACGGACAGCATCGCCGCGGCAGTTGCGGAACTCGCGCGCCAGCACACGTCGTGCCTGATCGCCGTCGATCGCAACCAGCGGCCGATCGGCATCATCACCGAACATGACGTGATCGAGGCGCTTGCGGCCGACGGTCCTGCCGTCCTGGAGACCAGCGTCGAAAGCTTGATGACGGCACCCGTCGTTTCCATGCCGCCCGATGCCTTCCTGTTCGCGGCCATCGCCCGCATGTATCGCCTCGGCATCCGCCATCTCGCCATCACCGATCCGATCGACGGCAAACTGGTCGGGGTGTTGCGGCTGGCGACCCTGTTGCGGCAGCGGGCGGAAGAAGCCCTGATGGCACAGGGCGATATCGCCGCCGCGCAATCGGTCGATGACCTGCGCACCATCCTGCAGCATTTGCCGAAACTGGCGACCACCTTGCGCCAGGAGGCCTTGCTGCCGCAGCAGATCGCCGGCGCCATCAGTACGGTCATCTGCGAGACCACCAAACGGGCCGGCGAACTTGCTCTGGCGGAGATGGCAGCGGCCGGCAAGGGTGCCGCGCCGGCCAACTGGTCGTTGCTCATCCTCGGCTCGGCCGGGCGCGGCGAGAGCCTGCTCGCCGCCGACCAGGACAATGCCCTCATCCATGACGGCGAGACCGATGACCTGCCCTGGTTCGCCGAATTCGGCAAGCGCGTCGCCGATCTCCTCGATGGCGCCGGTATCCCCTATTGCCGCGGCGGTGTCATGGCCGCCAATCGCGAGCTGCGCCACAACCAGCGCGGCTGGCGCCGCTGCATCGCCGCCTGGCTGGAGGCAGCGACGCCCGAAGCATTGCTCAATGCCGATATCTTCTATGACTTCAAGCCGGTCGCCGGCGATATCGGCCTCGCCGCCAGCCTGCGGGCGGAAGCGACAACGAGTGCGCGCGGCCACCGGGTATTCCATGCTTTGCTGGCACGCAGCATCGGCACCAAGGGATCGGCGCTGGGATTGCTCGGCCAGTTCAAGACCAAGAGTGGCCGGGTCGATCTGAAGGCCCATGGCCTGCATCCCCTGGTCTCAGGCGCCCGTGTGCTCGCTCTTGATCTCGGCATTCGTGAGACCGGAACTCTCGCGCGCTGGCGTGCGGCGCATGAGGCACAGCTCGTCTCGGAGAACGACTTCCTGCGCATCGAAGATGCCTTCACTTTGCAGCTCGATCTCGTCCTCGAGCAGCAGCTCGCCGATATCGCGCGCGGCATCGCGCCCAGCGCCAAGGTCGAAACCGGACGCCTGCAAGCGATCGAACGGCAACGGCTGAAACAGGCCTTGCAGATGTGCGATCAGATCGACCTGCTGGTCCGCAACAGTTTGGGGCTGGTTTAGCGGCCCTTACTTGCCAGTGGCGGCCTGCATGCTTTCCAAGGCCGCCTTGGCGATCGCCGCGTCGCCGCCACCGCCGCCGCCCGCCACGGTGACCGTCGGGAAGGCGAAATTGATCTTATTCTCGTCGAAAGCATGCTTGATCATGGCATAGGCCTTGCGGCGGATGACGAATTGCTCGCCGGGCTTGGTCATCATCTTCATGCGGATCTGGATGGCGAAATCACCGAACTGCTCGACACCCTGCATCTTCAGGGTTTCCAGGATATGCGGCTTGAACTCGGGATCAGCCTGCAGACGCTTGCCGATATCCTTGATTACCTTCTTCACCAGATCGAGGTCGGTGTCATAGGTGACGCTGACCGTCATCTTGTCGATCACCCAGTCGCGCGAATAATTGGTGATCTTCTCGATCGATCCGAAGGGGATGGTGTGCAGGGCGCCGCGATGATGGCGCAACCGGATCGAGCGCAAGGAGAAGGATTCCACCGTGCCCCGGATGCTGCCGCTTTCGATATATTCGCCGACCCGGAAGGCGTCATCGATCAGGAAAAAGATGCCGGAGATGACATCCTTCACCAGGGTCTGGGCGCCGAAGCCGACGGCGACACCGACCACGCCGGCGCCGGCGATCAGCGGACCGATCTCCACCCCCATCGCCGACAAGGCGATCATGCCGGCAAGCACGATGATGACGACAAAGAGCATGTTCTTGAGGATGGGAAAGAGCGTGCGCAGGCGGGCATAGCGCCGCGCTTCCGGACTGTCGGCGACGCCATGCGCATTGCCGGCATGGGCGCTTGCCGTCACCACTTGCTGATCGATCCAACTGCGCAACAGATGCCAGCAGAAATCGGCCAGCAGGATGACGATGGCGGCATTGATGGCGCCGCGCAGCAGCCGCATGGGCAAGGTATCCTGTATCGTCAAGGCGCCGAGATCGATGCCCAGCAGCCAGGCGATCAGCCAGGCGCCGCCGATCAGGAAGGCCGCGCGCAATCCCCGTTCCAGCGAAACGGCAATGAGCGGTGATATCGGCTCTTCATCCACGACATCTCCTGCCGGGCGCAGCAGGTTTCCCACCGCCCGATTGATGCCGCGGATGACGATGGGCAGGATGAGCAGGACGACACCGATATAAAACGGCTTGATCGAGCCGGTGAACAGCAGCAACCAGACAACGAAGATGTAGAGGGAAATCAGCCATGGCCCCATCCGATGCGTCCGGCTGACATGTTCCCCGGGCCTATCCGGACTGGCCCAGACCGTGTAAATCGCCAGGCCATGCAGGACGAGACCGCAGGGAATGCCGATCAGCACCACGGCATGATGATCGACGCCGAGTTCATTCAGGATCCACAGGCTATGCTGGGCGAAGAAGAACCAGCCGGTGATCAGCGCCGACCAGACGAACCAGAAACGCGCAGCCTCGGTCGTCATCGACGCCAGGCGAAAACGCTCGGCGCCCGGCGCCAGGAAGAAACGCCCCAGCACCAGCACGAAGCGGATGATGAGAATGACCTGGAGATAAGAGAGGACGATATATTGCAGCAGCGGCTGCCAATCGAGCAGCAGGAAGGCACCGATGCTGCCCATACCGAAAGCAACCACGATGCCCAGGCCGTAGATCAGACGATGGCTGGCTGCCCGGAAACGATTGCGGGCCGAACCGAGATCGGTGGCGATCATGCGGTTGCGAAAGCCGGTGGTCGCCCAGCGGAACAGCCGCTCGAAGCCGAAGCCGAGCGCGATGAACAGCGTCAATGCGAGAATGACGCCAATCACCCCCTGTTGCTCGAGATCGACCGACAGGACCTGCCAGGCCTTGTTAAGCTCGCTCGGCAACATCGGTGCCGAGGCCACCAATTCGCGCAGGAAGTTGCGGGTGACGGCGATATTGGCATCGATGCTCTGGGCAAGCTCGAAGCCTGACATGCCCATATTCGGCATGTTTGCCGCCGACGCGGCCGGCGTCTTCGATGCATTGGCGGCCGGCGCCGGCTGCGACCCATTTGCCAGCCAGGCTTTGATCCCCGGATCGTTCAGCAGGTCCACTAATTGCCGCAGCTTGGCAGGGTCGGGCTGCGCCGTTGCGGGCTGGGCAGCCGGCGTGCTCTGTTGCGCTGGCGCGGGACAAGTCAGGGCCGGCAGCAAGGCCATGCCCATCGACAGAAGCAACAGCAGTCTTCGCAGCAGACGCATGGCGGTCCCCCGACACATCCCCATCACCGCGGCGATACCGGCACCGCTAGATTGGCGCGCACGATTCGCGGCAATGGCAAATCGGCATCCATCACCGCAATAATTGCACTACAGGGTGGGGTTAGCTACCGAGATATTTCATCGGATCCTGCGCCGCCGTGCCCTTGCGGATCTCGAAATGCAGTTGCGGCGCGGTGACATTGCCGGTCTGCCCGACCCGCGCAATGGTCTGGCCGCGCTTCACGCTGTCGCCCTTCTTCACCGCCAGGGAATCGTTATGCGCATAGGCGGTCACCCAGCCATCCGCGTGGCGGATCAGGATCATGTTGCCGAAGCCGCGCAGCTCATTGCCGGCATAGGCGACGACGCCATCGGCTGCCGCCACCACCGGCGCCCCGGTCGGGGCCGAGATGTTGATGCCGTCATTGCGCAGGCCATCGGCGGTGGCCCCGTATTTGGAGATCACCTTGCCCTGGACCGGCCAGCCAAACTGGCCGCTGCCGGTGGCAGCGATCGGGGCGGCCTGGGTCACCGCGGCGACTTGCGTATTCGCTGCCGACGTAGCCTTGCTGGTCGCATCGGGGAAGTCCGGGATCGAGACCGTCGGCTCGCCGCCAGACGCTGCCGAGTTTGCCTTGTTGGCGGCATTGGTCGCTGCCGTCGTCGCAGTGGTCGCAGCGTTATTGGCAGCGGCCGTCGCGTTGCTTGTCACCGTGTTGGCGGCCGTTGTGGCGTTCTGCGTTGCCGTGGTCGCGGCATTATTCGCCGCCGTCATCGATTGCGTGGTGATGGCCTTGCCCTGCTGCGCCGCCGATTGCGTGGCCGGCTGCAGCACCTGCGGCGCCTGGCTGGCCATCGTTGTCGCCTGGGTCGTTGCCTGGGTGGCCGCCGCCTGGGTCGTTGTCTTGGCATTCGGCAGCGGCGGCAATGCCGCTTTGGTGACGCCGCCGCTGGGTGCAACTGTCGGCGCTGCAGCACCGTTCGAGGTCGCCTCAGGAATGACCATGCTCTGGCCGACGCCGCCGGTATCATTGCTCGCCATGCTGGCGCCCGGCTGCAATGCCAGGCGCTGGCCGGATTTCAGGACATAAGGCGGCTGCAGATTGTTGAGATCGATCAACGTGCGCACCGGCGTACGGGTCCGATCGGCGATGCCCCCGACGGTATCGCCGGCGGCCACGACATAGGTATTGCCCTGTTGGACACCCATGATCGGCGCCTGACCTTCGAAGACCGGGCCCGCCGTCCCGTCGCTGACCGGCCGCCCGGATTCATTGCATCCGGCCAGGGTCAACAGGGCGATGAAACCGGTCGTCACTAAGGTCTTGCGTTGCATCATGTCTCTATCTCCCGCGCCTCATGATGGCGGCACGCATTGCCGCCACCACAGCGCCTTTCAGCCGGTCGTCAGCGCCCGCCGGCGCCAGCGATCTTCACATCGTCTTCCGGCAGGGCCCCGGCCACCATGGGCACGAAGCGCACATCCGCCAGATGATCGAATTCGACATTATCCTCGGTCTTGCGCAGCCGGATCAGCACCTGATCGCCTTTGTCAGGCCCGACCGGCAGCACCATGATGCCGCCCACGGCCAGTTGATCGACCAGCACCTGGGGGATCTCATCGGCGGCAGCGGTGATGATGATGCGGTCGAAGGGGGCCTGTTCCGGCCAGCCCCTGGACCCATCCGCCACCTTGCTGGTGATGTTGTGGAGCCGCAGATGATGAAAGCGCGTTTCGGCATCCTTCAGCAGCGAGCGGAAGCGCTCGATCGTGTAGACCCGCCGCGCCAGCTTGGCGAGCACCGCCGCCTGATAGCCTGAGCCGGTGCCGATCTCCAGCACCTTATGGGTCTTCTTCAGCTGCAATGCCTCCGTCATCATCGCCACGATATGCGGCTGGCTGATGGTCTGGCCCTGCGCGATCGGCAGGGCCTGATCTTCGTAAGCCTGATCATGGAAATGCGGCAGAACAAAGGCCTCACGCGGAATACGCTCCATCGCCGCCAGCACCGCGATATCGGTGATGCCGGCGCGGCGCAGATTCATGATCAGCCGGATTTTGCGGGCGGCGAGACTCATGACGCGGGAACGCGCTCCTGATCGAGAGACGGCAAGGCGGTCATTGCCGGCTGCTCCGCGGCGCGACCTTGCGCG
>DATMUQ010000164.1:0-7291 GCA_035563795.1 Terriglobales bacterium
CCACTGCTTCGGCTCAATATGGCCGACCGGTGTGATCGGCCCCAGCACGCCAGCATTGCCGACGACGATATCGAGCTTGCCGAAACGCTGAAAAAGCGCGGCACCGAGCTGGTCAATGGCATCGAATTCGCGAATGTCGAGCGGCACCAGCAGGCTGTTCTCGCCGCTGACTGCCCGGACGGCATCATCGACTTCTTCAAGCCCGCCGACCGTGCGCGCCGTCAGCACCAGCTTGGCACCTTCGGCGGCGAAACGCTTGGCGACGGCTGCACCGATGCCGCGCGAGGCACCAGTGATGAGGGCGATACGACCCGCCAGCCGTCCCTTCGGTTGCCCGTCGGAAACGACCGGCTTTTCAGCAGCGGCAACCGGCATCAGGAGGCCTTGTCAGTGACCAGCAGCGACAGCTGCGTCACCTTGTTGCCGCCATTCTGGTCGGTGAGCGTGGTCGGATAGTCGCCGGTGAAACAGGCATCGCAATATTGCGGCTGTTCGGCGTTGCGCGCGGTATGGCCCATCGCCCGGTAGAGGCCGTCGATCGTGACGAAGGCCAAGCTGTCGACACCGATGATCTTCGCCATCTCGGCGACATCGTGTTGAGCGGCAAGCAGCTTGCTGCGCTCCGGCGTATCGATGCCATAGAAGCAGGAATGGCTGGTGGGCGGGCTGGAGATGCGCATATGAACTTCGGTGGCACCGGCAGCCCGCATCATCTCGACGATCTTCTTCGAGGTGGTGCCGCGCACGATGCTGTCATCGACGAGCACGATGCGCTTGCCGCGCACCTTGGCGCTATTGGCATTATGCTTCAGCTTGACGCCGAGATTGCGGATCTGATCGGTCGGCTCGATGAAGGTACGGCCGACATAGTGATTGCGGATGATGCCGAGCTCGAAGGGAATACCGGATTCCTGCGCATAGCCCAGCGCCGCCGGCACACCGGAATCTGGCACCGGAATGATCACATCGGCGTCGACGGCGGATTCACGCGCGAGCTCCGCACCGATGCGCTTACGCGCCTCGTAGACGCTCTGGCCATCCATGATGCTGTCGGGGCGGGCAAAGTAGATATATTCAAAGACACAGAAGCGCTTCGTCGTGGCGCCGAAGGGCCGCAGGCTGCGCAGGCCGTCCTTGTCGATGACGACCAGCTCGCCCGCCTCGATGTCGCGCACGTAATCGGCGCCAACGATATCGAGGGCACAGGTCTCGGAAGCGAGGATATAGGCACCGCCCAATTTGCCGAGCACCAGGGGACGCACACCCAACGGATCGCGCACCCCCATCATGACGCCGTCGGCCAGGGCTACCAGCGAATAGGCGCCTTCGATCTGATGCAGGGCATAGGTCAGGCGATCAACAACGTTGCCGCGCAGATGGGTCGCCATCAGATGCAGGATGACTTCCGAATCGCTGGTCGACTGGAAGATCGCGCCGCGCTTGGTCAGCTCGTCGCGCAGGGCGTAGCAATTGGTGAGGTTGCCGTTATGGCCGACGGCGAAGCCGCCGAACTGCAAATCGGCGAAAAGCGGCTGCACATTGCGCAGGCCGGCGCCGCCGGTGGTCGAATAGCGCACATGGCCGATGGCACTGTTGCCGGTCAACCGGCCGATCACCGATTCCTTGGAGAAGTGATCGGCGACATGGCCAGTCGAGCGATAGGCGTGGAACTCGTTGCCGTCGAAGCTGACGATGCCCGCCGCTTCCTGCCCGCGATGCTGCAGGGCATGCAGCCCCAGCACCGTATGGGCAGAGGCGTCTTCATTGCCGAAAATCCCAAAGATGCCGCATTCCTCTTTCAGATGGTCATCGTCAAAAGGCTGCGTGGTCATCATCGCGGGGACGCTCCGGTTCTCAAGGGAGCCTGGCCTGGCTCCGGTTACCGGCTCGAGCGGCATTCCTGCGAAAATCTGGCAGGAAACCTGGGGCCGGCGGTCACTGCGCGCCTTGCAACAGGCGCTCCATTTCCTTGCGTTCGGCGTCCTTATACCCCGAACTGTCACCTTGTCCACCCGCTTTAACGGGTGCCTGACCTGCACCGGATGCACCCGCGTCAGAGCTCTGAGCGGTGCCGCTGCCGGCCGGTGCCTGAGGCGCGGCGGACCCGGCTGAACCGGTGCCCGAATTGGTCGCTGTCCCAGCGCCGTTTGTCAGTTTCTGGTAGTTGTCATTGAGGGCCTTGCCCTGTTCCAGCTTCTGCATGCTGGTGTCGATGACCGAGCTGCCCTTGTCGACAACATCGGCCGGCAGCAATGATTTCAAGAAGGTAGCGCCCTCGGCTACGAGCGGCTCGGTGCGCGCCTCGCGAATCACATCCGGCCGCGAGGCCGGATTGGGCATGGCGAAGCTCATCAGGATATAGGCGACGCAGACGACAACAGCGCCGCGCACAATGCCGAAAACCAGGCCCAGCGAACGGTCCAAAGCACCGAGGGCGCTGGAGCGGACATTCGCCGACAAATAGTGATTGGCAATGCCGAAAACAACCAGGGCCAGGATGAAAATCCCGATCCCGCTGGCGATCTGCGCCAGCAGCGGTTCCTTGATGTAATGCCCGACGATCGGCTCGGCCCGCGGCAGCAGGAAGATCACGGCAACAACGGCACCGACCCAGCTCAGGATCGACAGCACTTCCTTGACCAAACCGCGTGACAAAGCCAGCAGCGCAGAAATGCCGATTACGGCCAGAACACAGATATCGACAAAATTCACGCGCTGTCTCGTCGCTGTTACGGTCGCCCCGGAAGCCTGCGCTCCCGGATCATGCCCCATTCATCGCCAGGCAATCATAGCACAGCTTTTATAACCGCCATGCTATCGCTATGCCACCTTTCGGCTTGTCGCACCTAGTTCTAGTTACCGAGCCCGCAATTGCCCGGCCAATCTTACGACACGGCCGGCTGGCCCGTCCTGGCGCCGGCTTTGACCGCCGGATCCAGGGAGAGCGAACGGGATTCGTTGTAGAGCCAGTCGATCAGGTCCTGCAGATGGCCGATTTCGATGATCTGCAGACCTTCAATGGACAGGCTTGGCCGCCCCGCCTTGGCTTTCGGCGCCTGCGGCACCAGGGCCCGGCGGAAACCGAGCTTGGAGGCCTCCCGCAACCGCGATTCCGCCTGCGCCACCATGCGGATCTCGCCGGAGAGACCGATCTCGCCAAAGACGATGATATCTTCGGGCGCCGGCCGGTTGGACAGCGCAGAGGTGAGTGCCAGGGCAACCGCCAGGTCAGCCGCCGGCTCCCCGATCTTCAGGCCGCCGGCGATGTTGAGATAGACTTCGTTGCCGGCCAAGCCCAGCTCGCAGCGGGTCTCCAGCACCGCCAGGATCATGGCGAGGCGATTGCCGTCCCAGCCGACCACGGCGCGGCGCGGCGTCGACATCGGCGAAGGTGCTACCAGCGCCTGCACCTCGACCAGGACCGGCCGGGTACCTTCGATGCCGGCAAAAACCGTCGTACCGCTGATATTGCCGCGCCGCTCGGCCAGGAACAGCGCGGAAGGGTTGGGCACTTCATGCAGGCCGCCATCGGTCATCTCGAAGACGCCGATTTCATTGGCCGGTCCGAAGCGGTTCTTGACCGAGCGCAGGATACGGAACTGATGGCCGCGTTCGCCTTCGAAATAAAGCACGGTATCGACCATATGCTCCATGACGCGGGGTCCGGCGATCTGGCCTTCTTTGGTGACATGGCCGACCAGCAGCAGGACGAAGCCACGCGACTTTGCGACCCGAATCAGTTCGGCGGCGCAGGAGCGCACCTGCGCCACCGTGCCCGGCGCCGAATCCAGGTTGTCGAGATACATGGTCTGGATCGAATCGATCACCACCACATCCGGCGGGTCGCCACGGTCGAGGCTGGCGATAATGTCCCGCAGATTGGTGGCGGCGGCGAGTTTGGCCGAGGCACTGGTGAGGCCGAGGCGTCTTGCCCGCAACTGCACCTGCTCGACCGCTTCTTCGCCGGAGATATAGGCGCAGGACAAGGCCGGCTTCTGGCGGCCGAGGGCAGCCACCACCTGCAGGAGGAGCGTCGATTTGCCGATGCCGGGATCACCCCCCACCAGCAGAGCCGAGCCGCGCACCAGACCGCCGCCAGTGACCCGGTCAAATTCGGCGATGCCGGTTGGCCGGCGGATCGCCGGCGGCACGTCGCCGTCGAGGCCGACGAAGTCGATGCCCTTGCCGCGTTTGCCGCTGAGCCCCTTGGGGACATTGCCAGTGACTGCCTCCTCCACCAGGGTGTTCCATTCGCCGCAGGAATCGCATTTGCCGGCCCATTTGCTGAAGCTGGCGCCGCAATTCTGGCAGACATAGAGGGTGGTCGGCTTTGCCATGCGGCGCGATCTCCATCAGGCAGACAGTCACAGGCAGCCGCCCATGATCCCGTTCTGTTCTCTTATAGAGCCAAGGCCGAGTCGTCCACCAGTCACTCCGCACCCAGTCACTCCGCACATGGTCAGATTTGCAGTCAGGCAGGCTTTAGAGCGGCCGGATCGGCATCTTGATGGGGCCGTCAGCGCGGCCATGGACGAATTGATCGACGAAACCATTGTTCGAATGGTCGATATCGCCGGCGGGGCCGGTCCAGACGATCTTACCTTCGAAAATCATCGCCGCCTCGTCACCGATCTCCCGCAGGCTGTGCATGTCATGGGTGATGGTGAAGGCGGTGGCGCCTAGATCGCTGACGCATTTCTTGATCAGCTCGTTGATCACCTGGCTCATGATCGGATCGAGGCCGGTAGTCGGCTCATCGAAGAAGATGATCTCCGGCTCGGCGGCGATGGCGCGGGCCAGCGAGACGCGTTTCTGCATACCGCCGGAGAGTTCCGCTGGATAGAGCTCGCCCACTTCCGGGCCGAGGCCGACATTGCTGAGCTTGCGGATGGCGATCTGCTTCGCCTCGGCCCGCTTCATGCCGCGGCCCTCGATCAACCCGAAGGCGACGTTTTCCCAGACCGGCAGGCTGTCGAACAAGGCCGAGCCCTGGAACAGCATGCCGCATTTGCGCATCGCCGTTTCACGCACCTCGCTCGAGGCACCGATCATTTCCACGCCGTCGATCTCGATCGAGCCCTTGTCCGGGGTCAGCAGGCCGAGGATGCATTTGATCAGCACCGACTTGCCGGTGCCGGAGCCGCCGATCACCACCAGCGATTTGCCGCGATGCACGTCGAGGTCGAGGTTGTTGAGGACAACCTTGCGCCCGAAGGCCTTGCTGAGGCCACGCACCTTGATCTTGAGATCGTTGCTCATCGGGCGAAGAACAGCTCCGTGACGATATAGTTGAAGATCAAGATCAGGATCGAGGCCGTCACCACCGCATTGGTGGTCGCCTTGCCAACACCCTGGGCGCCACCGAAGGAATGGTAGCCGTGATAGCAGCCCATCAGCGAGACGATGAAGCCGAAGACACCGGCCTTGACGAGGCCGGAGATGACATCGAGCGCGCGAAGGAAATCGACCGTGTTCTTGAGATAGGTGCCATGGTTGAAGCCGAGCTTCACCACGCTGACCAGATAGCCGCCGGCAACACCGATGATATCGGCGACCAGCACCAGGCAGGGCAGCATGATCAGGCCGGCGATCAAACGCGGCGCCACCAGGTATTTGAAGGGATTGGTGTTGAGCGTGGTCAGTGCGTCGATCTGCTCGGTGACGCGCATGGTGCCAAGCTCGGCCGCCATGGCAGCGCCGACGCGGCCGGCGACCATCAGGCCGGCCAGGACCGGGCCCAGCTCACGCGTGAGCGAGATGACGACCACATTGGGGATCGCCGCTTCGGCATTGAAGCGCGAGAAGCCGGTATAGCTCTGCAGCGCCAGCACCATGCCGGTGAAGACCGCCGTCATGCCCACGACCGGCAGCGAATAGAAGCCGATCTCCATCATCTGCTTCAGGATGAGCCGCGGGAAATACGGCGGCTGCACCGCTTGCAGGACGGCTTGCAGGGTGAACAGGGTGACCCGGCCAATGGCCGTTAGGCCGCTCAGGAAGGTGCGGCCAATGGCCTGCAAAAAGCCGATCACGAATGTGCCTCCGCCTGGTCGCTGGCCGTCATTCCGCCCTGATAGATACGGTGGAAACGGGGACCGAGGCCCGTCAGCACTTCATAGCCGATGGTCGCGGCATCGCGCGCCAAGGTATCGACATCCTGATGAGGACCGATGATATCAACAGTCAGCCCGGGTCGGGCGAGATCGGGCGGTACGGCACCGACATCGATCGAAAGCAAATCCATCGAAACTCGCCCCACGATCGGCGCCCGATAGTCCCCCACATGGACGGCGCCTTGGCTGCTCAGCGCACGGAACAAACCGTCGGCATAACCACAAGCGATCGTGGCAATCCGTGTTGGGTGCGCGCATTTGTGGGTGGCACCATAGCCAACGAGGGTTCCCGCGTCAACGTCATGGACTTGCAGGATTTTCGCCTGCAAGCGCAGGATCGGGCGGAGCGGATTGGGCCGCCCGGGCAGCGGATTGATGCCATAGAGCGCGGCACCCGGCCGGACCAGGTCGAAATGATACGCGGTGCCGAGAAAGATCCCTGAAGAGGCGGCGAGCGAATATTGCGGTGTCGTCGCCAGACGGCCGTTCAGCGCGGCGATGCGGGCCTGGAACGTGGCCAACTGGCGCGCATTCATGGCCGCTGCCGGGTCATCGGCGCAGCCAAGATGGCTGATCACCAGCGCCGGCGGGTGCCGGTCGAGGACATCGCTGGCCATCAGGCGCTCCAGGTCGGCGGCACCGAACCCCAGGCGCGACATGCCGGTATCGAGCTGTAACACGGCCGGCGGCGGAACCCGCGACCCGCCATGTGCCGAGGCCCAGTCATGACCGGCCCAGATTTCGGCATCACGGGGACCGTTGATGACCGGGGTCAGCCGGACCCGCAACATCAGCTCGACATTGTCGGGGGCGAGGCCGTTGAGGATGTAGATCCGGGCGTCCCGGCCCACGACCTCGCGCAGCACCAGCCCCTCATCCAAGGTTGCCACGAAAAAGTCCCGGCAGCCGGCCCGGTAGAGGGCCGGAGCCACCTGGATGGCGCCAAGACCGTAGCCATCCGCTTTCACCGCTGCTGCGCAGACAGCGCGGCCGACCTGCCGCTGCAACAGCCGGTAGTTGGCGGCAATCGCATCGAGATCGATGGTCAGGATGGCGGCATTCTGGTCGTACATCGGGCTTCCGTCACACGGCAGGCTTCTGCCGCCTCACTTGGCGGAACGACACCCGGCTGTCAACAGGCGACGCTCAGGTAATGGCCGCCACCCATGGACTGGCTC
>DATMUQ010000165.1:0-3170 GCA_035563795.1 Terriglobales bacterium
CCCCAGCCGCCGGTCGCGGCGTATTTCCGCGCATCCTTGATCATGAACTGGACGCCGTTCTTGGGATGCACGGCGACATAGGATTGCGCAGTGCCGAAGGCGGCCGCACTTTCGGCGAGCGCCTCATGGTCCCAGGCGAGCCGGGCGATGACGCTGCCATCGGGATAGGCGCTCGTCTCGCCGGCGCCCGCTTTCGCTGCTCTGATGGCAATGTCGTTGCCGAGCACGGCGCGCAGATCGTTGAGCTTGCCCTCTTCCTGGGCGACGGCGATCAGCGGCCAGTCGCGATAACCGTCGGGCAGCTTGCCGGCATCGATTGAACTGGCGGCGATCGATGCCGCGGCCGGCGCCGCGCTTTGGCTGTCCGCTCCGGCTGCCATGGCTTCATAGGCGGCCGCCCCCGACAAGGCGGCAACGGCAATCAGTGCACTCACCAGGCGCCCTTTGGCGATGAGGGATCGGGCTGTTCCTGGGCGTGGGGTGCGGCGGCGAGAGGCGTCCTGCATGCTCATCCTCCTTCGGGTGGCCAGCCTGGCTTTCTGCTACCGGCAGAGCCTGTGTCAGCTATTTATATCTCATCCGTTTTAATCGGATACGATATAAATAGCATTCAAGCGGGAGGAGTCAACCCTCTCCCAGGATGGCACAGGCATCGACGGGAAGGACTAAGTACCTGGTCGGCGCATGCGATATGCTTTCCGCGGCAAACCGGCCACGCTGGCGCTCCTGTTAGGCCTTGGTGCCGAGGGCCTTCCGCTGGGCCAGGATCGCCGCCAGCGGATTGGGCTTGGCCTCGGCAACCTTGGTCAGCGTGTTCTGGTCGCGATGGGCAAAGGGTGTTGCCTGCCCGTGCACGGTGAGAACGGTGTCGGTGGCATAGCTCCAGCTGCCATCGGCATTGAAAGTGATCTCGATCTGGTAGCTGTCGGTGCGGAAACCGTATTCGAGGAACGCCGTCGAACAGATGCCGTCTTGTGTCTCGCCGCGTTTCGCGACAACGGTGAAGCGGTTGTCATCCGGCTTCGCTTGGCCCGCGGCGAGCGCCACTTGGCCGCGCGGGATAGCCACCGTCTGCAGCACAAGGCCGGTGGCAGGCTCCCACAGCCAATAGCCGACCTGGTCGTGGAAGGTGATGTCCTCCTCCGCCGTGGTGATGTGGATGTGATAGCGCAGGCCGTAGAACAGCTGTGGCCCGTTCGCCTGCGGATCGATCGGCTCGAAGTCGATCCGCTCGATGAAGACGCGCCGCTCGGGACCGCCGGCTTTGGGGTTGAGATCAACGCCCTTGCTCGCCTGCCAGCTGCCGGCCAGCCGCGTGAGCGGGCCGAGATTGGCGAGCGTGTTCGGATCGACATCGCTCGGCTCGGTGAAGACGTCCTTGGGGAAAATGTGTTTGGGCAGGCTCAGCATGGAATCCCCTTTCCAATGATGGTGACACGGAGCGATATGGCCGGCCTCATGCCGGCGGCAGTGTGAAGACCGCACAGGGCAACGCGATGCCGCGCAGCGCGTGTTCGCCGAGCGGTATCAATCCCGTATCTGTCTCGGCGGCAACGGCGCCGGAGATCAGTACCGCATGACCGAGCGGCCGGCACAAGCCTTCGAGGCGGCTCACCAGATTGACCGCGGGGCCGATCGCGGTGAAGTCCAGCCGGTCAGCGGCCCCCACATTGCCCCACAGAATCTCGCCGAGATGCAAGGCCGCGCCGAAGGGCAAAGGCGGCAGGCCCTGCGTCTGCCGGGTCGCATCGAGATGCGCCATGCCGGCGCGGATGGCGATCACCGCCCGCAAGGCCGCATCGCAAGCGGCACCGGGCTGATCGGTGACGGGAAAGATCGCCAGCACGCCGTCACCGATGAATTTCAACACCTCGCCGCCGAAGGCATGCACCGCGCCAGCGACCCGGTCGAACCAGGCATCGAGCGCGGCGATCATCGCCGCCGGCTCGGTCGCTTCCGACATCGCCGTGAAGCCGCGCAGATCGGCATAGAGCAAGGCCGCACGGATGGTCTCGCCGGTGCCGCGTCGCAGGGCACCGGCCCGTACTCGGGCGGCGCTGCGCCGGCCGAGATAGGCTTCCAGCAAGGCGCCGAGCGCGCCACGTGCGGCGATCGCGGCCAAGGGTGCCGCAGCGAAGCGGGCGATCTCCTGCAGGCGCGCGGTCTCGGCGGCATCGAATGCCCGCATGCCGGCCCAGCCGAGGACCGGGCCATCGGCCGTCGCGCCAATCTGCATCTCCTGCAGCGTCCCGGGCTGGGCGGCGGCGAGCCCCGCCAGCCAGTCGTGGCCAGCCTTGTCATGTTGCATGCCGATGAAGCCCAGCGCCTCCATCACCGTTTCGTTTTCCGCCCGCCACAGCCAACTGCGTCGCGCGATGATCGGATGCGGCACGGCGAGGGTTAGTGCCCCGCCGGCGAGCGGCAGGCCCTCGGCCAGCAGATGCCTGCCAAGCTCGGCGAGAAAATGATCCGGGGAAGGTGCGGCGGCAGCCTCATCCACCAGCCAGGTCAAGGAAGCTGGCAGGGCGCGTGCCGATGCGACGGTTGTCGGCTGGCTGGGTCCCGGTTCGGTCATGGCCCGATTATGCCGTTCCGATACCGCGCCTGTCACCCAGGTGACGCTGCATTTACGCCGCCATGTCAGTTGCTGTCATCTGTCGGCCGGCGATCCGCCACCCGCGATTGGCGTGGCCACTGCCGCCAGTCTATCTTCGGGCAACGTCGTCATTATCGCCGCTGCCGTTGCAGCAAGGGAGCAGACTGATGGATGAATCACTCATCGTTCGGCGCGAGACGCATATTCCCGCACCGCCCGCGGCGGTCTTCGCGCTGTTGACCGATCAGGAAAAGCTGCTGCGCTGGATCGGCACCACGGCGCAGCTGGAACCGCATCCCGGCGGACTCTATCTCGTCAATGTCACCGGCGCCCGTATTGCCCGCGGCAGTTTCCGCGAGGTGATCCCGGTGCATCGCCTGACCTACAGTTTCGGCTGGGAAGAGAGCGAGGCGGTGCCGCCCGGCTCGAGCCTGATCGAGATCGATCTGATCGAAAGACCCGACGGCACGCTCTTGCGTTTCACCCATACCGGCCTGCCCACGGCCGAGCAATGCGCCCATCATGCCGAGGGCTGGGACCATTATATTGCACGGCTCGTCCAAGCCGCTGGCGG
>DATMUQ010000166.1:0-2821 GCA_035563795.1 Terriglobales bacterium
CAACATATCGGCAAGGTATTTGTCGCCGGGCCGCCAGCCGCCACGCTGCTCTATACCTTGGCGCCGGATACCCTGCTGGGTTGGAGCCAGCCCTTGAGCGACAGTGCCAAGGCGATGCTGCCGGCGCGCTACGCCGCTTTGCCGGTCTATGGCCGCCTCACCGGTCATGGCCAGACCATGGATCCGGCCAAGCTGCAGGCACTGCATCCCGATCTCATCCTCGATGTCGGCGATGTCGATCCGAACTATGTGGCGCTTGCCGACAAGATCCAGCAGCAGACCGGCATTCCCTATGTGCTGTTGAACGGCCATCTCGATCACACGGCGGTCACCTATCGGCGCCTCGGGCAATTGCTAGACCGACAGCAACGCGCGGAGCAGCTGGCGCATTATGCCGAACATGTGCTGCATGATCTGCCGGCCGCGATCAGGACCGCCCGCAACGCCACCGGTTCGCCGATCTGGAACGTCTATTACGGCCGCGGCGACGGCGGCCTGCAATCGGCGGGACCCGGCAATATCAATCTCGAACTCATCGACCTGCTCGGCTTTCACAATGTCATGGCGGGCCATCTGCCGGACAAGCTGACCAGTACGACATCGGCAGAGATCATCGCCAATCGCCCGGAGGTCATCCTGGCGCAGCACCAGGTCTTCCTGGCAGCGATCCGCAACGCACCGGACTGGCGCGGCGTCCCGGCGGTGAAAGAGCATCGGCTCTATGTCCAGCCGGTCGATCCTTTTGGTTGGGTCGATGATCCGCCCGGCATCAACCGGCTGATCGGCGCGCAATGGCTGGCGCTGGAGCTCTGTCCGCATCTGCATTGGCCGGATCTCAAGAAGAGCGCGACGGATTTCTATCACCTCTTCTATCAGGTCGACCTCACCGCCGCGCAAATCCGGGCATTACAGCGCCAGGCCGCCGCACAATAAGCTGGTCGAGTATCCTATCCGTTCGACAACCGTTGCCCCTCCGGCAACCAACACAGGAGAGAAAGAGATGAAGCTCAGCGCACGCAACCAGCTCAAGGGCAAGATCATCGAAGTGGTCAAGGGCCAGACCACGGCGCATGTGCGCATCGATATCGGCGGCGGCGCCATCGTCACCTCTTCCATCACCAATGAAGCGGTGGACGAGCTGAAGCTGAAAGCTGGTCAATCCGCGATCGCCGTCATCAAGGCCTCGGATGTGATGATCGGCGTCGACTGAGACGAGCCTGCCGCCGGCTACCTGCCCGGCGGCGTGTTGTCACAGCTATCCCGCGAAGCCGCGCGTTTCGGTGGTGCGCGCGCGGCTTCTCGCCTATAGTGCGCGCCATGCTGCAGCACCGCCGATCCGGCAACCGATTGATTCTGCGTGCACCGGGCCAGATCCTGGCCTGGGCCGCAGCGATTCTGTTCCTGATCCAGACCCTGGGCGGTGCCGCTTTCCTGGCCCGCCAATTCGCCCCCGGCGACGACTTCGCCCAGCTCGCGTTGCAATATCTCTGCACCGGCAGCGGCATCAGCCAACCCGGTAAGGATGGCAAGCAGCAGGCCCCGGCGATGGCCGGCCACGATCACTGCCTGCTCTGCCAGGCCGGCTGGCTGCCGGTTGCCCCGGTCCAGCCGCTGCTACTGACCGTCACCCTGACGGCCATCATCCTGACGCTTGCCGGGTACAGCATTGTCGCCCGGCCGCAGGCAACCACCCTCGCCCATCGTTCACGCGCCCCGCCGCTGGCGGCCTGATTTCCCGCCGCACTTCCGGGCTTCGATCCGGGGCGTCTCGGCGGAATATCACCTTTACTTTCGCGTCATCATTGCATGGCATCTGTGCGCCGCTGCAGCAGCGGGCAAGGCCGTGCCTGGAAATATTTGCAAGGAACATCACCATGAACCGCTATTCCCTCGCCCCGCTCGCCGCACTCCTGATCGCCGCCAGCAGCACCGCCGCCTTCGCCCATGCCGAGCTGAAGAACTCGGTGCCGGAGAAAAACGCGACGCTGAAAACCGCGCCGGTCGATGTCATGATCGAGTTCAGCGAGGAGCTCAATCCGAAGCTCAGCAAGATCATTGTCGAAGATGCCAAGGGCAAGCATGTCGACAAGGGCGATAGCCATGTCGATGCCAATGACCCGAAGCATATGATGGTCGATCTCGAGACGCTTGCCGCCGGCACCTATAAGGTGACCTGGACCTCGGTGGCCGCCGATGACGGCCATAAGCTCAGCGGCAGCTTCAAGTTCACCGTGGCGCCGTGAGGCATCCGGTTTCCATGAAGCAGGGTTGAGCTGATGACTGGCGCCGAATTGATGCTGGGACTGGCGCGCGGCACACAAGTGGCCGCCACCATGTCGGTCTTCGGATCGATGTGGTTCCGCGTCACCCTGCTCGCTCCGGCGCCAGTCGAAACCGCCTCACCGGAAGTACTCTCACCGCAGCAGGCGTTGGATCGACGCCTGCTGCGGCTGACCGCGATCAGCCTGGTGCTCGCCATCCTCGCCTGCCTGCCCTGGCTGCTGCTGCAAACGGTCTCGCTGGTCGATGAGCCGAGCGTCGGCGAGATCGGTGCCACCCTTCCCATCGTGCTCTTCGAGACGCATTTCGGGCCGCTGATCGGCAGCCGCCTGGCCCTGCTGCTCATCGCCTGGCTGCTATCTCGCCGCGTGAAGAGCCGTGGCGCGCAAGGAGCGGCAACAGCGCTGGCGGGCAGTGCCGTGCTGCTGCAGATCGGCCTCGGCCATGGCCTGTCGATGGAAGACGGCACGCGCACGGCCCTGATCATTGCCGAGGCCGGTCACCTGCTGTCGGCGGCGATCTGGCTCGGCGGGCTGTTGCC
>DATMUQ010000167.1:0-4509 GCA_035563795.1 Terriglobales bacterium
CGAAATAGGCATGGGTGGCGCCGGTCGCCGCGACCAGCGTGTCATAGGGAACCGTGCCGCCATCCACCAGCCGCACCTGCTTTGCCGCCGCATCGACACCGGTGACGGTGCCCAGCCGCGTCTCCACGTCGCCCCGTCCCCGCATCAGGTTGCGGATCGGCCAGGCGATCTCGGAGGTCGCCAGCGAGGCGGTCGCCACCTGGTAGAGCAAGGGCTGGAAAATGTGGTGATTGCGCTGGTCGATCAGCGTGATCGACGCAGCGGAACCGGCGAGATGCTGGGCGGTGCTCAACCCGCCGAAGCCGGCGCCGATGATGACGACGCGGTGACCGCTCTGCAACGCCACTCCTACCCTCTGTTCAGGCTGTCCACGCCGACCTCAACGCACAGAACGGCCGGCTGTTCCACCATATGCCCGGCCGGCCCCCAAGCCGCATCAAGCAATCGTATCGACCACACCGCCATCGACGCGCAAGGCAGCACCGGTCGTCGCCGAGGCCTGCATCGAGCAGGCATAGACCACCATATTGGCGACCTCCTCTACCGTGGCGATACGCTGGATGATCGAGCTGGAACGGTGCGCCTTGACGAAGTCCGTGCCGACCTCCTCCGCCGTCTTGCCGGTCTTCTTGACCTCTTCCTTCAGCATCTCCTCGACGCCTTCGGACAAGGTCGGCCCGGGCAGCACCGCATTCACCGTGACGCCAGTGCCGGCAAGGCGCTTGGCGAGGCCGCGCGAGACCGCGAGATTGGCGGTCTTGGTCATGCCGTAATGCACCATCTCGACCGGGATGTTGATGCCGGATTCCGAGGAGATGAAGACGATGCGGCCCCATTTCCGCTGCACCATGCCTGGCGCATAGCCGCGCGACATGCGCACACCCGACATCACATTGATGTCATAGAAGCGGATCCATTCCTCATCCGGCACCTCGAAGAAATCCTGCGGATTGAAGATGCCGACATTGTTGACGAGGATATCGGCATTGGGCTCCTCATCCAGCAGCTTGTTGCAGCCCTCGGCATTGCTGAGATCGGCGGTGACGCCGCGCAGCCGCATCGATGAGCCCGGCACGGCCTTGGCGATGGCATCGACCGCCGCCATCACCGCCGGGCGCTTGCGGCCATTGATCACGACCGTGGCGCCGGTCTCGGCCAGGCCCTTGGCGATGGCGAAGCCGATGCCGGTGGTGGAGCCGGTGACGATGGCGGTCTTGCCGGTAAGATCGATGTTCATGGACTGTCCTTTCCTGTTCCGGCAGCGCGCATTTCCGGCGGCGCCGCCTCGGTCACGAGAAACTGTCAATGCAAGGCCCGACCGGGTGCGAAACCCGAACCAGGGCCGGTGGTTGCCGAGCGATACAGCCCCGGCGAAATCGGCTGCACACCACATGTCGAGAGTGGGCGCAGAAGATGGGACGAAAGCCATTACGCCATATCCCGCCGCGTCGCGCCAGTGCCTCATGCAAACCGCTATTTTGCACAAATTGCCGCGAGCATTTCTCATTCTTTGGAAGGGCTTGCATCAGGAGGAATGCGCCCCCCGCTTACCCGGTTCTGACAGGACGATCACGGCCTTTTGCCACATGACAGCGCGATGCGTCTATTCGTCATCAGGCTGCAACGAGACAGCTTGGGCGCCCTTGACAGTCTCATCCCGGACGAAGGAGGCTAACAGCTCCGCTCCGAAGCAAAATCAGCAGCCGCCCAGCCGTAACCCGATCCCTCGTTCCCCCCAATAAACCCGCCCCCGAAGGAACCGTTTTATGTCACGCTTTCGTTTGCTGACGCCTGACGCCCAATATCTCGATGACGGGCTGGTCGAACGGGAGACGGCCGGCCCGGCTGTCGATTGGGAGATCCGCCGCGTGCGCAAGGCCGCCGACCTGCCGGCGGAGATCTGGGCGAATTGCGACGCCATGGTGTCCTGGCACGAGATCAGGGTGGACCGGGGCCTGATCGCCGCCCTGAAGAACTGCCGCATCATCGTCCGCGCCGGCGTCGGCTATGACCAGATCGATCTCGAGGCGGCGGCGGAGGCCGGCATTCCGGTCTGCAACACGCCCGATTACGGCACCAGCGAGGTGGCCGATCATGCGATCGGCCTGATGCTGGCCCTGCGCCGCGGCATCGTCAGCTATCACCAGCATTTCGCCGCCGATACCACCAAGGGCTTCGATTACAGCCTCGCGCCTTTGGTGCGCCGCCTGCGCGGCCGCGTCTTCGGCATCGTCGGTTTGGGCCGCATCGGCATCGCCACAGCCTTGCGCGCCAAATCCTTCGGCATGAAGGTGGTCGCCTATGATCCTTACGTCTCGCGCGGCACCGAGATCGCCGTCGGCGTCGAGCGGGTCGAGAGCCTGGAGGAAGTGCTGGCGCAGAGCGATGTCGTCAGCCTGCATTGCCCGCTGACGCCCGAGACACGCAATATGATCAATGCCGATACGTTGAAGGCGATGAAGCCCGAGGCGATCCTGGTCAACACCGCGCGCGGCGCCATCGTCGATGTCCCGGCGGTACTCGATGCCCTGCGCGGCAACACCATTGCAGGTGCCGGCCTCGATGTCCTGCCGGCCGAACCGCCCCGCCCCGATGATGCCATCGCGCTGGCCTATCGCGGTGCCGCCGATCCGCTGGTCGGCCATCGGCTGATCGTCACCCCGCATGCCGCCTGGTCGAGCCCGGAAAGCGTCCACGACGCCCGCCGCCTCTCGGTCGAAACGGCGATGCTCTATCTCCGCCAGGGCAAATTGCGCAACCTCGTGAATGCACCGAAGAATATCCGCGCCGGCTAGCTAGCCTACGCTCGAGCTGGAAGCTCTTGCGGGAATCCGCCGCTTTTGGAAACCAGTCTTGCTCTGCTCGAAACCGCAGCGCGCATAAAACTGCAACGTCCCGGCATCCGTCATGCCGGTCAGCAGCATGACCTTGTAGCAATGGTTCTGCCAGGCGCGGTCGACCGCCGCGGTGACAATGGCCTCACCATGGCCGCAGCGACGATGCGCAGCATCCGTAATGACATTTTCGATCAGGGCGTAGGGCGCACCACCCCGGGTCAGGTTGGGGATGACGACAAGGGCGCAGCTGGCGACGATGGTACCGGCCTTGACGCCGACCAGAATTGCACTGCCGCGGTAGCGCATGAATTGTTCCAGCAGACCTTCCGCTGTCTCAATCGTCGCCGGCGTCTCGTCGGGGTTCAGCTGACGATAAAGGGCGAGAAGGCCCGGCAGATCGGCTGCCACGGCGGTACGGATCTGCAGCGCTGCCGATGCGTGTTGCGTCATGTTTTCCACGTCTGGAAATCACCCCTGACCCGGCGTTTGGTTCAGCACCAGTAGCGACGCGGCCGCCAGCTGCGCCCGAAGGGCAGAAATTTCGGTTTCCAACGCTTCGAGGCGCCGACCGTAGCGCTTTGCTAAAATGAGCATGGCGATAGTGAGGAGAGCGACCGGCCAAACAAAATCCTGGGGTCTGTAGGCCAGGACAAAGAGCACCAGCAGGACGCACACGAAGGCCCCGAACCAGCGGTTGTTCGCGTCGATAAATTTTTCCAACATGATTTTCCCAAAATCCCCCAGAGCTTATGTCCAAAAATATCCCTTACCGGACGTAACCTAGATGCTGCCGAATCCGATAGAAAGGTCAAGCCGTTCGACTGTTTACTCCGGTGTGTCGCTACATGTCCGTGAGGCCGGCTGATCAGCAGCAACGTGTCAGCGGCGACGCGAGTAAGCCCGCCTCAAGCCTGCCGGACGATGGCGCCGATTGCGTTGACGACAAGGCGCGCGGCGGTCTGCGCCGTCAGATTGTCCATGTCGGCTGGCGGATAGAACTCGACCAGATCGAAACCGGCGATCCTGCCCCGCTTGCCGATACCGGCGATCAGGTCGATCGCCTGCGTGTAAGTGAGACCGCCGGGTGTCCGCGCCGCCACGCCCGGCATGATGCCGGGATCGAGGCCGTCGCAATCGAGGGTGATGACGACCCGCGCCCCTTCGGGAATATGCCGGAGCGCCACCTTGATGCCCTGGGCATGGACCTCGCGGGCGGTCACCAGATGGCTGCCATATTGTCGCGCCGCCTCGACTTCCCCGCGCCGCGCGCTGCCGACGCTGCGCATGCCGACCTGCACCATGCCGGCGACATGCGGCATCTCGCTCACCCGCCGCATCGGGCTCGAATAGCCGTAGCGCTCGCCATGCACCTCGTCGCGCCAGTCGATATGGGCATCGATCTGCAGGATCCAGACCGGCCCGTGTTCGGCAAAACCGGCAAGGAAGGGCGTCACCACGGAATCATCGCCGCCGAGCAGGATCGGCACCGCCGGCACTGCCAGGATATCGCGCGTCTTCGCCTCGATCCGCGCCCGGTTGCCGGCATTGTCATGCATCACGGTCGGGATGTTGCCGGCATCGATGCAGCAGACCGGCTTATCGCCGAAAAGCGGGCCGCCGAGATCGAAATCCCAATGCGTGACAAGGGCAACATCCTCCTGGCTCGCCGCTC
>DATMUQ010000168.1:0-2825 GCA_035563795.1 Terriglobales bacterium
GGGCCTGCGCCGCCTGCACGAAGCCGATGGCCTGCCGGCATTGCCGGATGTCGATTATGTCGTGCGCATTGCCGCGCATGATCGCCGCCGCCCGGTGCTGGATCTGGCCGAGCTGATCCGTGATGCCGGCCACGGTTTGAAGACGGGAACATGACGGAATCCCGGCATCACCGCGACATATCGACTGCGATCGGCCGACTGCGACATCCTGACCGCGGGATGACGGCTGAGAGCGGCAATTTCCGCTGTACCGGGGCGACCGCAGGCATAGAATACGGACGGACACAGTTTCCTGCGACACCGGAGAGATCATGCCCGCGGATTCTCTCGATCGCTTTGTCGACGCCCAGGACCCGGTCTTCGACCAGGTCTGCATGGAACTGCGCGCCGGCCGCAAGCGCAGCCACTGGATGTGGTTCATCTTTCCGCAGATCACCGGCCTTGGCCTCAGCGCCATGTCGCGCAAATACGCCATCGCCGATCGCACCGAAGCGATCGACTATCTGCGGCACCCGGTCCTGGGCCCGCGCCTGATCGAATGCACACGCCTGGTCCAGGCGGTGGAACAGCGGGCGCTCGAGGATATTTTCGGTGCCATCGATGCGGTGAAGTTCCGCTCCTGCATGACTCTGTTCGCGCAATTGCCGGGCACCGATCCCGTCTTCCGCGTGGCATTGTTGAAATACTGCAACGGCAAGGACGATCCGGCGACGCTGGAGATCCTGCGCGGACCCTGATCCGGCGATCGCGACCGCGTCACCTTCCACGCCCTGCTCACGCGCAGTGACGACAGCACTGAGAACGGTGCAGGCACATGCTTGTGCTTGCTGCCGGCATTCGCATCTCCGCCGGTAACATCCTTGCGTACTTAACTTTGATTAATCGCTTTCTCATCCATTTGGATGAGACGCGTCGCCGAAGATTCACGACAGCAACCTGTAACGGCGTTGTACCCGTAGAAGGCGACTGATAGATTGGTTCTGCAAGGCATCACTGCGGGGGGAACCCATGACCGCGGATATTGAAGCCGAAAATCTGAAGCTGATGGATGACGTGCTGAACGCGGTCGGCCCGATCAAGGAGCTGGTCGAGATCGGCCCGGTGCAGCGTGATCCGAAAGGCGGCTGGGTGGCCTGCCCGGTCACCGTCACCGATATCAACAACGTCGATGTCGATGCCATCAACAAGGCCGTGCAGGGCCTCGCCCCAACCGTCAAACCGCAGGTGGTGCAGGGCGACAAGACCATCTTCAGCGGTGTGTGTCCCGGCGAGGAAAGCCATCCGGCACCGCCGCCGACCCGCCCCTCCGCCACCGATTACTTCATGGGCGGCGATGCCTGCTGGATCGACAGCTCGCCGTCGGATTGGGGCACCCTCGCCTTCGCCGCGCATTACATCCGCATCCGCGATGGGGCCGGCACCGATATCGATATCACCGATGGCTGCCTCGGCGCCGGACATGTCTTCGGCTGGAAATCCGCACCCGGCGATCTGCTGTCGGTGCCGGGCCATGCCCAAGCTCTGCGCTTCGTCGGCGCCCTGCCGGTGGCCGGTGCCGCGCGGCCGATCGATGCGGCTCTGGCCGGCCTCAATAACGTGGCACAGGCAACACGCGGCTCGGTCCGCGGCTTCCCGACCCTGACCGGCGTCGCCACCACGATGACCGGCCAATGGATCGCCAAGAACAGCGCCAAATCCGGCGTCACCGCCGGGCTCGACGAAGGTGCCGTCATCATCCAGGCCGATGGCGTCATCTTCAAAGGGGTGCGCCGCACCACGCCCGGCTTCGCCTGCTGCCATGATTCCGGCGCCGCCGTTCTCGACCAGAACCAGAATTTCGTCGGGCTGATCTTCGCGACGCAGAACGCCGCCTGCAATCTGCGGCCCTGCGCCTATTACATTCCCGCGCGTAAATTCGGCGATCCGGTCCTGCCGCTGGTCTATGACCTGGAGATCGATATCAAGCCCTGAAGACACAAGTCTTGACGATAAAGCGCCGGTCCACGGCCTGAGATGACCCGCCTGGGATGACAGGGGAAGAAACGAGATGGCCAAGTTCAAGCTGCGCACACCCTTCACCTCGCGCAACGTCGCCGATGCCTTCATCAATGAATGGATCGATGCGGTGCGCACCAACCGCGCGGCCGATGCCGCCAATATCGAGGCGGTGATCAAGCCGATGCTGGATGACGATGGCGGCAAGCGCCAGGTCAAGGTCCTGCTCGATCCGCCGCCCGACGCCAATGGCGTCCGCACCATCTTCCTGATCGGACCGCAGCCGGAGCCGGGAAGCGGCCAAACGATCGAAGACTGGATCAAGAAGAAATGGGGCGACGACGCGGCCCTCTCAGATTTCGGCAACGCCATCCTGGCCGGCTGCGGGAAGTAGCGGCTTTGTTGAGTGCCGCCGAGATTGGCTGTCGCCGAGATCCGCGCGGATCACTCGGCGGCAGCGTCGCTCAACCGAACAACGCCCGGGAATCGGTGGGTGCCGCTGCCCGGTCGTCGCGGCTGTAATCCCAAAGAACACTGGTTGCACGAATGCGATAGTCGCGAAGGATGCCGTTGCGGCCAAGGGCCATGATACGGCGATGCTCCGCGAGGTTGCGCCACTGTGCGAGTGCAGCCTCATCGCGCCAGAGCGATAGGGAGAGAAACTTTCCGGGCTCCGCGCAGCTCTCGAAGCGCTCTGCTGAAATGAATCCGTCAACGGCTTCCAGCAGCGGGCGCAACTCCGCCGCCAGTGCATCATAGTCGCCGCGACGCTCAGGATATGGCCAAACCTCGGAGATGACAGCGATCATGGCGAAACCCTCCCTCACTGC
>DATMUQ010000169.1:0-7971 GCA_035563795.1 Terriglobales bacterium
ACGGCCATTTCGATGACGAGCATGGCCTCGGGCGGCAGGCCGTTCATCCAGGCGACGAGAGCGGTCAGCATGATGGTCCTTTCCTCGGTGGCCGGGAATGCCCGGGCGAGCCAAAAGGGAAATTCGAGGCGTCATCGGCAAGCGGGTGACGACCTGCCTCAGATGCCGGGTGAATATCGGGCCGTCGGGACCGGGTTCATCCCCGGGCGACCGGCATGCCAGCCGGAACAAGGCTGGCACTGGAAGCCGACATCCTGCCACTACCGCAAAGAAAAACCCGCGACAAGCGCGGGCTTCACTTCAGATGGGGCCGACCATGAGGTCGACCCGGTACCGGCAATCTCTTAGGCAGCGGCCTTGGCAGCGGCCTTCTCGATGCGGCGCTTCAGCTTGCGGCCGTCATCGGTGAGCTTGCTGTCCGCGGTGCCGAGCAGATAGGCGTCGATGCCGCCATTGTGCTCGATGGTGCGGATGGCATTGACCGTCAGGCGCAGCTTCACCGACTGACCGAGGGTATCGGAAAGCAGCGAGGTCTCCTGCAGGTTCGGCAGGAAGCGGCGCTTGGTCTTGTTGTTGGCATGGCTGACATTATTGCCAACTTGAACACCCTTGCCGGTGATGGCGCAACGACGTGCCATGACAAAAATCCTTTTATTTCAGACGCTTGATTAAAGTAAAGAGGCCGGACAAACGATTTTCCGGCCAGGTCGGGGCGGTTTTTACTGGTTTAGGCCGGATTGGTCAAGGCGATTCCCGCCCAGAGGCCGGTCCGGATACGGGGATTAGCCGAGAAACTGGGCCAAAACCTCGCGGGCGGCGGCGCCCGGCGTGGTCTTACCATTGACCACCTTGGCTTCCAAGTCCGCCAGGCGTTCGGCCATGCCGGGCTTGTTCTTGAGGAGATCGAGCAGGCTGTCCGACAGTTCGCGCCACAGCCAGGCCCGGGCCTGGTCGCGCCGGCGCAAGGCGAGCTCGCCGCTTTCCTGCATCCGGCTCTGGAAATCGAGCACCTTGTCCCAGACCGCCGCCAGCCCCTCGCCATGGAGGGCGGAGAGGATCAGCACCTCGGCGGTCCAGGCACGATGCAAGGGCGGCATCAGGCGGAGCGCATTGGCGTAATCCGCCGCTGTCCGTATCGCCGCCGGCTTGAGATCGCCATCCGCCTTGTTGACCAGAACGAGGTCCGCCAGTTCCATGATGCCGCGCTTGATACCCTGAAGATCGTCGCCGCCCGAGGGGAGCAGCAGCAGCAGGAACATGTCGACCAGTTCGGCAACGGTGGTCTCCGACTGACCGACGCCCACCGTCTCGACGATGACGAGGTCGAAGCCCGCCGCCTCGCAGATCAGCAAGGCCTCGCGGGTGCGCCGGGCGACACCGCCCAAAGCGAGGCCGGCTGGTGAAGGCCTGATGAAGGCCTGCGGGTGGCGCGAGAGCTCCGCCATGCGGGTCTTGTCGCCGAGGATCGAACCGCCGGAAACCCGCGAGCTGGGATCGATGGCGAGCACCGCCACCTTGCGGCCCTGCTCGATGGCAAACAGGCCAAAGCTTTCGATGAAGGTCGATTTGCCGACCCCGGGCGGACCGGAAATCCCAAGGCGGATCGAGCGGCCGCTCGCCGGCAATAACAAGGTCAGCAGCTTCTCGGCAGCGTCGCGGTGATCGGGGCGGTCGGATTCGACCAGCGTGATGGCGCGCGCCAAAGCGCGCCGGTCACCGGTCTTCACCTGCTCCGCCAGCGCGCTGACATCCATTATCAGCTCGCCTTCGGCCGCAGGGCTTCGTTTGGCTTCAGCGGATCGCCCGCTGCCATGAGGGCTGCCTCATGCTCGGTCGCCTCCTGCTGGCGGCGCCACATGGCGGCATATTTGCCGTTTAGCGCCAGCAGATTGCCGTGCGTCCCGCGTTCAGCCACCCGCCCGTCCTCCAGCACGATGATTTCATCGGCATCGATGACCGTAGACAGGCGGTGGGCGATCACCAGGGTCGTGTGGTTGCGGGCCATGTCCCTGAGATTGTCCTGGATCTCGCGCTCGGTATGGCTGTCGAGTGCCGAGGTTGCCTCGTCGAACAGCAGGATCGGCGGCGCCTTCAGGATGGTGCGGGCAATCGCCACGCGCTGCTTCTCGCCGCCAGACAGCTTCAGCCCGCGCTCGCCCACCATGGTCTTGTAGCCATCCGGCAGCTTGGTGACGAAGGTATGGATCTGCGCCAGTTCCGCCGCCGCTTCGATCTCCGTCCGGCTCGCACCCGGCCTGCCATAGGCGATGTTGTATTCGATGGTGTCGTTGAAGAGCACGGTATCCTGCGGCACGATGCCGATCGCCGCCCGCACCGATTGCTGCTGCACCGCGCGGATATCCTGACCATCGATGGTGACGCGGCCGTCCTGCACATCGTAGAAGCGGAACAGCAGCCGCGAGATCGTCGACTTGCCGGCACCGCTGGGGCCGACGATGGCAAGGGTCTTGCCCGGCTCGACCCGGAAGCTGACACCCTTGAGGATCGGCCGGCGCGGATCGTAACCGAATTGCACATTCTCGAAGGCAACCGCCCCCGCAGTGACGGCCATCGCCTTCGCACCCGGCGTATCGGCGATATCGACATCGACCTGCAGCAACGCGAACATTGATTCCATGTCGATCAGCGCCTGGCGGATTTCGCGATAGACCGTGCCGAGGAAATTGAGCGGCAGATAGAGCTGGATGAGATAGGCGTTCACCAGCACGAAATCGCCGACAGTGAGGCGCTTATCAACCACACCGCTGGCGGCCAGTGTCATCATCAGCGTGACGCCGATAGCGATGATGAGGGCTTGGCCAATATTGAGATTGGCAAGGCTGGTGCGGTTCTTGACCGCCGCCTTCTCATAGGCCTGCAGCGCCACGTCATAGCGCGCGGCCTCGTGGCGTTCATTGTTGAAATATTTGACGGTCTCGAAGTTGAGCAGCGAATCGATCGCCTTGGTATTGGCCGATTGATCGGATTCATTCATCTGCCGGCGGAACTTGATGCGCCATTCCGTCACCGCCAGGGTGTACCAGATATAGAGTCCGATGGTGCCGGCGGTGATGGCGGCGAAACGCCAGTCATAGAGGTGCCAGAGAATGGCACAGACCATGGCGATTTCCAGCAGGGTCGGAATGACGTTGAAGAGCACGAAGAACAGCAGGAACTCGATGCCCTTGGCGCCGCGTTCGATGGCGCGGCTGAGACCGCCGGTCTGCCGGTCGAGATGGAATTTCAGCGACAAGGCATGCAGATGCCGGAAGGTCTCCAGCGCCACCGCCCGGATCGAACGCTGCGCCACCTTGGCGAAGATGCCGTCGCGCATTTCGGCGAAGCTCTGGCTCAGCACCCGGGCAATGCCATAGGCAAGCAGCAAGGCCACCGGCACCGTGGCAACCGCCGTCACATCCGCAATACCCTTGAGCGAGAGATGGTCGACCATGCGTTTGAAGAGCAATGGCACATAGACATTGGCGACCTTGGAGATCACCAGGCAGCCGAGCGCGATGATGACGCGCACGCGCAATTCCGTCTGGCCTTTGGGCCAGAGATGCGGCAACAGGGCCTTGAAAGCCTGCCATTGGCCATGCCCCTGGGCAGGCTGGCTCTTGTCACTGGGTTTCATCTTTTTGTGTCCAAATAGCTATCGTACGGGCCGGGCAGCAGATACTGCCCGGCCGGTCACGATCAATGTTCGGTGGGACGGCCGAGGCTGCGGGTCATGACGAGATAGAGTTTACCCACATCGGCCGTGATGAAGGCGGCATTGAGGATCGATTCCGGATCGGCGCTATCGGACTGCGCCAGCAGGTCTTCGAATTTCCGCACATAGCGGTCGACCATGTCATGGAAACGCTCGTCGCGCTGATAACGCTGCTCGATCGCCGGGATGACATATGAATCCTTCATGCGGAACAGGCGACGGGCGAAGACCGAGCGGTCGCCCTCGCGGTAGCGCCGCCAGACCTCTTCCGGGATTTCCGCATCGAGCAGGTTGTGGATGTCGAGGGCGAGGCTGTTGAGCTCCTCGGTCATCACCCGTGCGGTGCGCAGGAAGGTATCGCGCGTGGCATTCTGCTGGGTCTCGCGCAGCTTCTCCATCTTTTCCATGGCGGCAGCGGCGCTGCGGTCGAGTTCCGCGCTTTGCTGCTTGAAGCTTTGCCCCAGCCGATCGGCCTGGCCGCTGGCCTGGTCGATCGCCTTGCCAAGCTGGGCCACCTGGGTCTCGAACTCTTCGCCCAGCGAGCCCGCCCGCGCCAGGGCAGTGTCGGAGATCCGGCCCATGGCGGTGATGCGCGCGTCGAGCGTCTGCGCGACCTCGACCAGCTGCCGCTTCATGCGGTCGGTCGCTTCGCCGAGACCGGTCACCTGCTGGGCCACCACGCTGCCGGTTGTGGTCGCCTCGTTGCGGGCTGCCTCGGCGCTTTGCCGCGCCGCCGTAGCCGCGACACCGAATTCGGTCATCTGCGCCTTCAGCTGGGCGCGGATCGACTGGCCGAGATCATTGACCTGGGTCGCCAGCACCGAGAGATCGGTGATCTGGTCGCGCAGGGCGTCCTTGATGCCGCCGATCTGCGACAGCGAGCCTTGCGTCACCGTGCCGAGCGCATCGGCCCCCTCGCGGAAGGACTGCACGATGCCATGGGCCTGGCGGGCGGTTTCCTGGGTGGTGTTGCGCAGCAAGCGCACCAAGTTCTCGATGGAGATCCCCAACTGCTGGATCTGCTCTTCGCCCGCCTGGCCGGCATCGGCGATCGCCACCACGCGTTCGGCCAGCAAGTGATGAACATCGTGCTGCCGCGATGTGGTCTGCTCGATCACCGCCAGCAAGGCCTCGGAGCGGTTTTGCAGCAACTCACCAAGCTGTTCCAGCTTGTCGCGGGCGACATCGCTGTTGTCGTGCAACGACTTGGCATGGGCCTGATAGAGATCGCCTAAGCCGGCACCCCGGCCGAGGCTGTCATCGAGGGCCTGGCGCAGGACCACGCATTGCTGCTCGATCTGCTGGCGGGCAGTGGCGGCTTTTTCCAACGCCAGCCGTGCCGCATCGTCGAGCACGGCGAGATGATGCTTCAGCGAGGATTGCAACCCGCCGGCCCCCTCTGTCGCCTTGGCCGCGGCCTCGCTCAGTGCTGCAGCTTCGGTGCGGAACACGGAGCCGATCGCCTGGGCGTCGCGCGTCACCGCATCGGCCACCTCGCTGAGATCGTTGATCTGCACCTGCAAGGCGCGGCGGATCTCATGCGTGGCATCGCTGGTACGGGCCAGCGACTGGGCCAGCTCCTGCTGCTGCTGCGACAGATTCTGCGCCAATTGTACTGCGTGATTGGCGGCCGCATCGCTCGCGAGCTTAATGGCCCCGGCATGCTTGGCCATCACCGCCTGCACCGCCGTCGCCAGTTCCTCGGCATGGCCCTTGAGCTGCCGGCCGGCTTCGGCGGCGCGCTCATTGATCTCGCTGCCGGCGAGATTGGCGGCCTTGCTCTGCTCGCTCAGCTGGTTGCGGATGACGATCGCCGCCTCGGTCGCCTGGATGGTCGCCTGGTTGAGATTGGCCGCCTGGGCATCGGCCGCAGTCGCCAGTTTCTGGCCCTGGGTGACGATGGTCGCAAAGAGACCCTCGATCCGGTTCGCCTCGCTCTCCAGCGTCGCCCGCAACGAGGCCGACAGAGCCTCACTGCTGAACTGCAAGGCTTCCGTCTGCTGCCGCGCCACGTGATCCAGCTGGGTCGTCCCGGAGCGGATGCTGGCGGCGATATTCTCCGCCTGGACGCGGGCCGCTGCGGTCAGGCCCTCGGTCTGCTGCACGGCGGCCGCGGTCGCCGCGGCAATCTCGCGGGCATGGCTGCGCAAGGCGGTCTCGAAGAAGCCGGTGGATTCTTCCGCCGCGCGCACCAGTGCCTCGCGCTGCTCGACCGTGGTGGCAGCGAGGCTCGCCGATTTCTCGGCCACGACATCGACCGCGGCCATGAATTCATCGGCCTGACGGCGCAGCAATTCCTTGAAGCCATCAGCGGCTTCCTGCGCCACCTGGCCCAGCCGATCGCTCTGCTGGGTCAGCACATCGCGGGCATTCTGCGCCCGCTGTTCCAGCTGACCAATGGACTGGTCCTGGACGGCGATATGCCGGGCGATCTCGTCCTGCAGGCGCTGTGCCGCACCTGTGGTGGCGAATTCCAGCTGCTTGCCCTGGGCGACGACATGATCGGCGAAACGCTGTTCCGAAGCCTGCAGGCTACGATCAAGCTTCTGGGCGCCGGCATCGACATTTTCCGCCAGTTTGCTGCTGCGCTGGTCGGCGATGTCGCTGATCTCGCCGAGGCGCCGCTCATGTGCCCGCAGATGCTCGAGGAAGCGGGTGCTGACCCGGTCCGCGACGCCTTCCAGCTTGCCGCCCTGTTCATCCACCAGCTGCATGAGTGCGGTATTGCGCGTCTCGGCATCGGCGATGACGCCGGAGAGATGCGCCCGCAACTCGTCGAGCAGAACGGAGAAACGACCGGCACCGCGATTGGCCGCCATTTCCAGGATCATCGCCTGGCGGTCAAGCAGTTGTACCAACTCATTGTTCTTGCGTTCGGCATGCTCGACCAGATCAGTAAGATGCGCATGCTGTGAATCGATCTGGGTCTTGAAACGCTGGGCCGAAGCATCCGCTGCCAGCGACAGGCGCTGACCCTGGCTGTCCACCAGTTCCACCAGCCGCCCGGTCTGATCGCCGACGTCATTGGCGACCTTGCCGATTTCGGCGCCGAGCTGCTGCACCCGGCCGGCAAACTGGTTGATGGTGTCGCGGGCGGAATCCGCCATCAAATTGCGCTGACGTTCGAGCGCAGCGGAGAGATCGCGACCCTCGTTGCCGATCTTGCCGGCGGTCTCATCCGCCACCGTGGCGACCTCGCCCGCCAACCGGTCAAGGCTGGCGCGGAACAAGGTACCGGCATTGAGCACCGCCTGGTTGAGGTGCTCTGCATGCTTGCGCAAGGATTCCTCGAGCCCGGCATGATCGGTAGCGCTCTGGACGCCGGCCTTGCCGAGCTGTTCGCCGAGCCGTTCCAGGCCGGCCATCAGTTCCTCGGCCACGCTGTGGGCCGTCTGCACGATGGCATCGCCCTGCTCGCGCAGGCTGCGCTGCACTTCGCTGGTCTTGCGGGTGACTTCGGCGATGGTGGCATTGGCGCTGGCGAAGGCCACTTCCTGATGGCGCTTGAGGGCCGAGGCCAGACGTGCGGCGGCGTCATCCGCCGCCGAGTTGAGGGCGCTGCGATGCTGCTCGATCGAGGCGGCGAGATCGGCATGGCGCTGATCGGTTGCCCGCGCCAGATCGGCGAGATGCTGGCGCTCGGCTTCCACCTTGTCGGCATAGGCTTTGCTGTGACCATCCACCGCCAAAGCGAGGCCGGCCAGATGCCCGCCGATCGCCACATCGAGATCATGATGCCGCGCGGCCGAGGCCTCGGCCGCCTGTTCCAGCGAGTCACGCTCGGTCGCCACTACCTGGGCGAGGCGCTCGCCGGCCTGCTCGGTCTGGTATTGCAGGGCAGCGACACTGCGGTCGAGGGCGCCGACCATGTCGGCCTGGGCCTCGCGGCTCTGGCTGGTCGCTGCGACAATGGCCTTGCTGCCATCGTCGAGCCGGCCGAGCACATCGCGCAGCACGTCTTCCGCCTGATCGCGATTCTGCTGCAAAGCCCGCGACAGCCGCTCGGCCATATCGCCCGCCAGGGTCGAGGCCTGGTCGCCGGCGCGGGCCAGGCCCGTCATCAGATTGGCGATCATCCCGGTCAGCTGTTCCGCGGCAGTGCCACTGGCCTGGGTGAGGCTGGCGCTCTGCGCCTCAACCTGATCGCGCAGCTTGCGCTCGCTGTCGGCAGCATTCTCCGCCGCCACGTCAAGGCGGAGGGCGACCGCGGTCACTTCCTCGTTCAGCTTGGCAGCCGCCTGGTCGGCGATCTCGCCGAG
>DATMUQ010000170.1:0-2731 GCA_035563795.1 Terriglobales bacterium
TGCCGGATGGCCGCCATGATCAGCGCCGGCGCCCGACGCGACAGCTGTGCCGGTCGAAGATCCGGTGGCAGTCATCGACGAATCCCTGGTTTAGTCGAAGCTCGCGAGCAAGGCGTCAATCTCCGCCTGTTTCGCCGCATCATCAGGCATTTGTGGTCCGTTGAGCAAGGCTGCATCGGTGGTCTGCGGCTCTTTCTCTTCCGCCTGTTGCGGATGCAGCTCGCGATACTTCTGAATCTCATCGCCGAAAGCGGCGACCAAGGCATCGACCTTGGTCTCGATATGCTTCAACGCTTTGACGACCTTGGTGATGCGCTGTCCAGTAATATCCTGGAAATTACATGATTCGTAAACCTGGGTCACCGCCTCGGAGATCTTCTCGGCAACCGCCGGATCCATCTCCCCGGTCAGGCTCTCGATAGCCTCGACGGCTTGCAGGATGCCGTTGGTCGCTTCCTCGGTCGCGCCGACAATGGCATCGAGTTCGTCGGTCGCGGTCGGCAGATGCTCGCTGGTGATGTCATCCGGCAGCAGCGAAGCAATCTCCTTCTTCGCCGCCAGAATGTACTGAGCGAGATCCTCGAGCTCCGAATAGAGCTTGAGATTGACATCGGACAGATCGCCATCGAGCGTCCCCAGCAAGCCGGTGACAATCTCGGTGATTTCCTCGCGGCTGTAGGATTGGCCACGGGACCGCAGCGCACTCAGGCGTGCGACAAGTTCCGGAGGAACTGCAATAGTCATGAACCTCTCCCGGGTCGGCGGTTCAGAAGCTTCCGAGAACCGTCGTCAGCTTGGTCTTCAGCGTCGCCGCATTGAAAGGCTTGACGATGTAGTTGTTGACACCGGCTTCCTTGGCGGCAACGACGTTTTCCGTCTTGCTTTCAGCCGTGATCATGATGAACGGGAGCGCCTTCAACCTGGAATCGGCCCGCACTTCGCGCAGCAACTGGATGCCCGTCATCGGCTCCATGTTCCAGTCGGAAATAACGAGACCGTAATCCTTGTCGCGCAACTTCTGCAGCGCCATGCTGCCGTCAGTCGCCTCGTCGACGTTATTGAAGCCCAACTGCTTCAGCAGATTGCGGATGATCCGCAACATCGTCTTGTAGTCGTCGACGATCAGGATGCTCATGTTCATGTCTACAGACATCGGGGTAACCTCTTCCTCTCCCGCCACGCTAGGCACTGCCTATCGTGCCATACGCCCGTACTTAAACCCGTAATTCGTTAAGCTGCCGTAAATAGCCGAAATCATTTGGCTGTCGCCCGGCGAGCCCACCTGTTTGAAGAGCGCGGAAGCGATCATCCATCGCTCCCGGTTCCGCTCCGTTATTGCGGTATCGGCATCTGCCGCCGCTGGGCGAGCTCGAAGGTCAGCTCCTTGGCCCGGGTCGGCGAAACCAGGGCCAAAATCGGCGCCACCTTGCGCTCGTTCATCCGCGCGACAACGTCCAGCAGCACATCCATATCCATCTCTTCGAAGATCTGGGCAGCGGCCTTCGGTTTCATGTTTTCGTAGATTTTAACAAGGCTTTGCAGCTGTTGTTCATCTGCCGCGTTACGTTGCTTCAGCAGATCCTGAACCGTAGCCTGCAAGGCCTTCAATTCAGCCATTTTTTGTTCCATGCGCTGCTCGGCAGCCTTGACCAGCGCCTCGCGCTCATCAAGCTGGCGGGCGCGCTGATCAAGTTCAGCGCGGCGCTTCGCCAATTGTTGCAGAACGTCGACTTCCTCATCCGTGTAGTTGAACGGGTCACGGGCGAGTTTGCGTTGCTGGTCCTGGGCCAGCAGATCCTGGCCCTGCCCATCGCCGCTGCCGGCATCGGGCGTGGTGCCGGTTGCCGCGGCGCCCGGTTGAGTGCCGGCCGGCGGCGTGTTTGCCGGCTGGTTGGTTGCCGGATTGGCCGGCGGAGGTGGCTGGACCTGGGCGGTCTGTTGCGACGGCGGCTGGGCAGCTGGCTGCTGCGTGCTCGGTGCAGCGGGTGCCGGTGTGTTGCCGAGTTGGGTCGGTGCCCCGGCGGCATTGGCCGGCTGCTGCCCCGCCTGGTTGGTCCCGGTCTGGCCCGTATTGGCCGGATTGTTGCCAGCCTGATTGTTGGCTGCCTGCGCTTCGGATGCCCGGCCGAACGAGACGCTCAGCCCCTGCACCAGATGATTGGCTTTGACGCTGATCGTCGCCAGCACAGCCACCATGATGAGCGGCGTGAGGCGAAAGCGGCCGAATATCGACCGGCGGGCGGCCGGTTTCTGCCCGCTGGGCTTGCCATTGGGAAGCTGCTGCATCGCGCTCATCGTATGCCCGCCAGGGTCGACAGCACCGAACTGCGCTTCGACGGTTCAAGAGGTGATGTTTTCGGGTTCGCCTCGGTTGGCGCAGCCGCGATTGGCGCCGGCTCAGCGACAGCGGGCTCGTCGCCCTGGGCGGGCGTCACCAGCGGTGTCCGGGCAAAGAGGCCGGTGCTTTCGCGCGCCGGGGGCGTTGCCGGCATTTGACTGATGCGACGGCTTTCCGCGACCGATTCTTCCAGCCGGTCGCTGGCCCGATCGGCCCGTTCGACCAACAGCCGCAGATCCGCACTGGCCTGATCGACATCGCCCAGCACATGGGTTGCTGCTTCGGTCTGCTGCTGCAACTCGCGGCCACGGGTTTCCGCCAGTTGCCGCAGCTGCTGCAGGCTGGCATCGGCCTGGCCGGTCGCCTGACGGAACTCAATGATCAGACGCTCAA
>DATMUQ010000171.1:0-6142 GCA_035563795.1 Terriglobales bacterium
GGAGCCGGTCCGAGCTTGTGCTCTTCAAGGCGCGAGACGGCACTGCCGGCGGAGAAAGCATGCTGCGCTCGGCGAGCGCGGTCTCTCCGCCCGCCAAGGTCCGGAGTCCGGAAGCGCTTGACACCTCGACATGAAGACTTCGCACGATCGGGTTTCGCATGCGTTCTTTGAACGCTTGCCAGACGACTGGCTTGGGCTGCTCGAATCGCAACTCGCGCCCATGGCCACGAGGCAGCAGCCTGGCACATCCTACCGCTGCGATCTCGCGCAATGCTCGGCTCATCGTCATTGGCGAGTATTTGAAATGAGATGCGAGAGTGGTAGCCGTCCGATCTGCAGGAAGCTTGTCGCAGAGGAAGGCGGTGACGACCAGTTGCGCCGCCGGCGCCATGGCCGCCTTGGGTTCGACAGGCAAGGAGAGCGCGCGGCGCCGATGGAAAGCTCCAAGCTCAGGCCAACTGATTTGGACGCCAGGGAGGACGAAGGGAATGCCTTTCTCGACGAGCCGAGTTTTTACATACGACGGCAGGGTCTTGGCGACGACGACATAGCCATCTCCAAGATCCGGTTCAATCGAGGCGTAATGCTTTTGGAAAAGCCCCGGTGTGAAACGCTTCGGATCCTTGACGTAGACGATGCCGGCTTGGAAATCGCCAACACGAGCCAGGGACAGGTCATAGAGGCTGGCCACGAAGGGCCGGCTCGGTTTGACGGGGACCTCGTCAACGACCTTGATGCCGGAAACCTTTTCAACGAAATCGCGGAACTGGTGAGATAACGCGTTCATTTTCATCATATTAACCTATGTTTCGCAAGATAACATATTATAATGTTAGTTTGCAAGAAAAATGTTAGCGCGGAAATCGGTGGTGAACGTGCGTGATCCGACCTTCGCCGGTGCGGCGGCACGGATCACGATGTCGGTCTGGGTAACGGCTACTTGGGCTTGGAAGCGCGTTCAGCGCGCAAAGGCGCGGCCGGCAGATCCGGCGCCAGGGAGGGGCGCTGTTTGAATGCACGCGAAGTTGGCATTCGGATGTCGCCGTCTAAGGCTTGGCGATCTCTCGGAGGAGGCGGACAGCCAGCTGGCGTTTGCCTTCGCCCATCTCAGACAAAAGCCGCATCCCCTCGGCGACGGCCAGCGGTGGTTCGTCGGAGGGATCTTGGTAAGCCGTCCGGATCATGTCGCCAAGGTCGATGTCGAGAACGCCGGCGACCTTGTAGAGGATTGGCAGGGAAGGGACGATCTCGCCCTTTTCGAGATTGGTTACGGCTTGCTTCGAGACGTCCGCGACTTGAGCAAGTCGGTACTGGGTCATCCCGCGGGCCTCCCGGAGGCGGCGGACGACATCACCGATGCGGCTCGGGTCGAATCCGTTTTGTTTGACGATCTCGGTTTTCGGCTTCGGCATTCGGCACTCGTGAAATCCCAGATCTGGTTATATCTGAGATTAGCCTAGGCAATTATGAGATTAACTAGGCAATTTTGAAACAGCACATATCGATATTTTCTTCTTGTCGCTCGCCTGACCTTGTTGTACGAATGTTCAATAAGGTGGCTGAGCCAAAGAGGCGATGGCCGATCAGATATATACAAGAAACAGCGAGAGGTCGAAATGTCGCCTATTCTGAGCAACGCAACTCTCAAGGGCCAGGATGTGGAGCTGAGCTTCAATGACGGGCGGCCGCAAGCGGCCTTGTCGCTGTTCTGGTTGCGCGATCATTGCCAGTCGAGCCAGTCGCATCACCCGGAAACCAAGCAGCGCCTGCTCAACACCTTCGGCATTCCCAGCAATATCACCGCCAAGGCCGTCGCGCTGGAAGAAAATGGCCGGGTGCTGCGCATCGACTGGGCCAGCGAGGACCATGTCAGCCGCTTCGACGTCGCCTATCTCGCCGATCTGCGCAAGGCGCCGGATGTGCTGCCGATCAACCGCCAGACCTGGGACCGCGACGCCATGGCGGCCGGCGCCCCCACGGTCGCCTATGAAGGCTTCATGAAGGACGACGCCGTCCTCAAGGACTACCTCGAGAAGGTCGAGAGCTACGGCTTCGCCTTCGTCGAGGGCGTGCCTGGCGAGCCGGAAGCGACGCAAGCCGTGGCGAAGCGCATCGCCTATATCCGCGAGACCATTTTCGGCGGCTATTGGGACTTCACCGCCAATATGGAACACAAGGACACCGCCTATACCTCGATGGCGATCGGCCCGCATACCGACGGCACCTATGCCTTCGATGCGCCGGGCTATCAGATGTTCCATTGCCTGGCGGCGGAATGCACCGGCGGCGAGAACGTGCTGATCGACGGCTTCAAGATCGCCGAGCTGATGCGCCGCGAACATCCCGAGGACTTCAAGGCCCTGACCGAGATCGCCATTCCCGGCCAGTATCTCGATCACGACCGCGGCGTCCATCTGATGGCACGCCGGCCGTTGTTCCGGTTGAACGATCTCGGCGAACTGGTCCAGGTCAGCTACAACAACCATGACCGGGCACCCTTCACCCTGAGCCCGGCGCAGCAGAAGGCCTTCTATAAGGCGCTGGCCACCTTCGCCAAATATTGCAACGACGAGACCCTGCAGTATCGCCGGCGCCTGCTGCCGGGCTCGGTGCTGCTGTTCGACAACTGGCGTGTCCTCCATGCGCGCGACGCCTATACCGGCTATCGCCGCCTGTCGGGCGTCTATCTCAACAAGGAAGATGTCGAGAGCCGGCTGCGGGTCCTGCGGATCAAGGCCGGCGAGCCGGTTTGAGCCCGGCATTGATACCGGAAATCAATGCCAAGCGGCTGCTGGATGACCTCCAGCAGCTGCGTTCTTTTGGCGCCACGGGAAGCGGCGTGGTCCGGCTTGCGCTCTCGCCGGTCGATGTCGCGGCACGCCGGTGGCTGGCCGCGCGCATGGAGGCGGCGGGGCTCGTGGCGACAGTAGATGGCGTCGGCACCGTCTTTGGCCGCTCGCGCCGCGCCGGACCGACTTTGCTCATCGGTTCGCATAGCGACACGCAGCCGACCGGCGGCTGGCTCGATGGTGCGCTCGGCGTCATCTATGGCCTGGAGATCGCCCGTGCCCTCGGTGAGCAGCCGGAGACACAGGACCTCGCCATCGACGTCGCCTCCTGGTGCGATGAGGAAGGCACTTTTGCCGGCTATCTCGGTAGCCGCAGCTTCGTCGGCGAAGCGGTCGACGATGCTATCGCCACGGCGACCGATCGCGAAGGCCAGCGATTGGAAGATGCCCTGCGCCAAGCGGGTCTCCTTGGCCAACCGCGCATGCGGCTGGAGCCGGGGCGGCATGTCGCCTATCTCGAACCGCATATCGAGCAGGGCGGCCGATTGGAGGCAGCGGGCAAATCGATCGGTGTCGTCACCACCATCGTCGGTATCCGTGAGCTGCGGGTCACCTTCACGGGTCAGCGTAATCACGCCGGCACGACGCCGATGGCGATCCGACGCGATGCGGCAATGGCCCTGATCCACTTCGTGTGGCAGCTGGATGCCGCGTTCCGCGCGTTGGCGGATGCGGATACGGTTTGGACCATCGGCCGGACCGAGCTCGATCCTGGCTCGCTCAGTGTGGTGCCAGGCAAGGCCGAGCTGTTTTTGCAGTTCCGCGATGCCGATCCCATGCGGCTGCGGGCGATGGAAGCCAAGCTGGCCGATCTGGTCCAGCGCACCAACGCAACAGGGGCAGTCCAGGTCAGCCTGGACGAGCACGACGCACCCTCAGAGCCGGTCGCCATGGATACAGGCGTGCAAGGTCATATCGCCGCCGCCGCCGAGGCGATTGCACCGGGTGATTGGATCAGGATGCCGAGCGGCGCCGGCCATGACGCGCAGGTGATCGCACCGCATCTTCCCAGCGGCATGCTCTTCATCCCCAGCATCGGCGGGATCAGCCACGATTTCACCGAGGATACCGGTCTCGATCAGATCGTTCTCGGCTGCCGGGTTGCAGCCAGGGCGGCGGTCAATATTCTCCGCGACGCTGCGAACTAGATTGATCCCGGCTGTTCTCGTTTCGAGAACAGGGCAAAGGTGAAGGCGCCCGGCAGTGACAGGGCGATGGATAGGCCGCGCAAGATCAGGCCAAGCAGCACCGCTTCATGCAGCGGCCAGCCAATGCTGGTGAGACAATAGGCGGCAACAGATTCGGCAACGCCGATGCCATTGAAGCTGATCGGGATCAGCTGCACCAGCTGCAGCATCAGGATGATCGTCGCCGTGGTCCAAAAACCCGCCTCCGGATAGATCCAGCGGCCGAGCAACGCAGTGGCGACGCCGGACAGGATCATGATGGCGATCGACAGGCCGATGATCCCCAGCGCCTTCCAATGCAAATCGAGCGCGGTCACGCCCATTGCCTGCAGCTTTCCCAGGATGGCCATCAGCAAGCGCGATAGGCGGTTGCCACTGCGCAGGACGAAAGCCAGGCAGAGGCAGCCGAGGCCTGCCAGGAGCAGCAAAGCAGCGGACCAGCCGATCACCCGGTTGACCAGAATCTGCAGCGATCCGAGGTCGACCAGGATCAGCAGCACCAGCAGAACGATCATCAGGCCGATCAGGCCAAAGATCCGGTTGATCAGCAGGCCGCTCACAATGGTGCCGAGGCGGCTATACTGGCGATGCAGGACGGCGGCGATCGCCGCGTCGCCGCCCACCGAACTCGGCAGGAAGTTGTTGGCGAACAGCCCCATCCAATTGAGCGCCAGCATGCGCGGCAGGGAGATGCCGATCCCCAGCGCACGGAGAATGATGTATTGCCGGACGGCCGCGAGGGCATTGCTGAAGATCAGCATCGCAGCGGTGACGATCAAAGCGAGCGGCGAGACGTCGCGGGCGGCGGCGATCAGATCGCTCGGCTGGGCAAAGTGAATGAGCCAGGCCAGGAGCAGCGCCGAGACCAGAATCTGGGCAATCAGGAAATAATGGCGCCGTCCGACCTTCATGCAGGCAATCGTCTCTCGCTGGGAAATCCCGGCTCCCGGCGACTGCCCGGACGCCAATGGCGCGCCCGCGGCGCCGCGACGCGAAGCCATCCGGCGATCTCTAAGCCATCAAGGGTCTTTGATCAACTGCCGGACCCGGCTGACAGGCGAGGGCGATTCTCGACCGAATCGGCTGCCGGGCATGGCGCGCAAGGCCGCCACGCCCGGCAAACCGGTCCCAGGGCCTATTCCGCGGCGACGGCGTAACGCAGTTGGCGGCCCAGTTCCTCGCTCATTTCATCACAATACCAGTCGATGAAATTGCGCACGCCGAATTCGATATCGGCGGAATAAGGACCGGGTTCATAGGCCTTGGAATTGACGCCGAGCTGGTTGTCCTCGGCCAATTTGCGGTCCTGCTCATTGGTCGCCGCCCAGACCTTGGCCAGGCGCTCGATGTCGTAATCGACGCCTTCGACGGCATCCTTGTGCACCAGCCATTTAGTGGTGACGGCGGTTTCCTGGGGCCCCAGAGGCAGCACCCGGAAGGCGATGACATGGTCCGCCAACAGGTGGTTCCAGCTATTGGGCAGGCTCAGCATGCGGCAGGAACCCATATCGGGGTCGGTGAGGTTGCCGAGCAGCTTGTTGCTGGCGACGGTGCCGTCCATGGTCATGGAATGAGCGCCGCGGATGAAGGGCAGGCGCACGGCGCGGTAGCGCAGGTTATGCGGTGTCGCGGCATGGGGAATGCCCTGGGCGTCCCATTCGGCGGCCTTCTGCAGCAGCAGGTCGCGGTATTTGGGATCGAGGCGCGGGTCGTCGGTATTGTCGTATTCGGAGAGTGTGTTGAGCAGTTCCGGATGCGATCCTTTGCAGTGATAGCATTCGCGGTTGTTCTCGATCACCAGCTTCCAGTTGGCCTTCTCGATCAGCGTGCTCTCGTAGGCGACCTTGCAATTATCGATGTCATGCGGCGCCAGATAGGGCTCGACGTCGCGGCGATAGTCGTCGAAGGCCGGCGGCGTATCGGCCAGGCTGATGAAGATATAGCCGGCGACGACTTCGACATGGACCGGCTTCAGCGAGAAGGTGCTCTTGTCGAAATCGGCGCCCATATGGCCGGCAAAGGCCAGTGAGCCATCGAGGTTGTAGGTCCATTGGTGATAGGGGCAGACCAGCTTGGCGCCGCTGCCTTTTTCCTTGAGGCAGAGGC
>DATMUQ010000172.1:0-2523 GCA_035563795.1 Terriglobales bacterium
AAGTCGACCGCGGTCGAACGACGCCTGCCGCCGATCACCGTCGCCGACTGAGCCCGCCCCCTCAGGTCATCGCCAGCGACTGGGCCCGCTGCGGCGCCGGAAAATCCTTGTCGAGCTCGGCCAAGTCTTCGACCGAGAGGCGAATATCCGCCGCCTTAGCATTCTCCGCCACGCGGGCCGGATTGCTGGTCTTCGGCACGGCGATGACATGGCCGGAGCGCAGGCACCAGGCGAGCATGATCTGCGCCGGTGTAGCGTTGTGGCGGGCTGCGACTTTTCGCAAGGCGCCGCCTTCCGGGATGTCACCCTGGGCCAGCGGGCAATAGGCCATGACGGCGATCTGCTGCTTGATGCTCCAGGGCATAAGGTCGAAATCGATGCCGCGGGAATTGATGCTGTATTGCACCTGATTGACCACCGTCGCCGCAGCCCCCGTCACCGCCAGCCAATCTTGCATATCGGCGAGATCGAGATTGCTGACACCGAAAGCGCGGATCTTGCCGGCCTGCTGCAATTCCAGGAACGCCGCCATGGTATCGGCCAGCGGGTGATTGCCGCGCCAATGCAACAGATAGAGATCGAGCCGATCGGTGCCGAGGCGCTTCAGCGAGGCTTCGCAGGCGGCGATGGTCCCCTTGCGGCTGGCATTTTGCGGCAGCACCTTGCTGACCAGATAGACACCGTCGCGGCGACCGCGAATGGCCTCGCCCACCGCCTGCTCGGCACCACCATCGCCATACATTTCCGCCGTATCGATCAAGGTCATGCCAAGATCGATGCCGTGCTGCAAGGCGGCAATCTCGGTCTTCGCCTGGCTCCGTTGTTCACCCATGCGCCAGGTGCCGAGGCCGAGCGCTGGCACCCGGTCGCCATTCTTCAATGTCACATGCTGCATCTTCGGTCCTTACGGCTGGGCGCGATCATGGCGCGTTGGGCTTAAGCTCTAGCAGACTTTTGGGCGGACCGGTTGAACGGATCGGTCATAGTGCCGGAACGATTTTACCTGCCTGGTCTTTCTGCGGCCAACTGACGCGGCGCCAGCGGCTTTTGTCAAGCGAGGCGCCGGCGCTGCGGAACTGGGCTATAAAGCCGGCCACGCTGGACAGGTCGTTGACAAGATGCCCTCACCCAGGATCAGCATTGCGGCTGGATTGCCGGCCTGTATTCCGCATGAGCGAAAGGCTATAGTAACGACATGGAAAATATTTTTCTCATTCTGACCGGGCTGTTTGCTGTCGCCACCCTGGCGACCGTGCTGACGGGCATCATGGGCATGGCGCAAGGTGGCGCGTTCAACAAGCGCTACGGCAATAAGCTGATGCGCTTCCGCGTGCTGTTCCAAGGCCTGACGATAGCCTGCGTGTTCCTCTATGTGCTGATCCGCTGGATGGGGCAGTAAGGTCAGAGTGTTGGAACCGGCTGTCTTATTGGGGCCGGCAGGATCAGAAGCAGAAGATCGAGGCGCGCAGCATGGTGCAATTGACGCGGATCTATACCAAAGGGGGCGACAAGGGCTCGACCTCGCTCGGCAACGGCAAGCGGGTGCCGAAGCATGATATGCGCGTCGCCGCCTATGGTGCCGTCGACGAGACCAATGCGACGATCGGCCTGGTTCGTCTCCACACCAAAGAGAGCCCCGAGATCGATGCCATGCTGGGCCGCATCCAGAACGATCTCTTCGATCTCGGCGCCGATCTCTGCACGCCGGAAGATCCGGCCGATTACCCGCCGCTGCGCGTCATCGAAGCCCAGGTCGAGCGCCTGGAACGCGAGATCGACCAGCTCAATGCCGAGCTGAAGCCGTTGAATTCCTTCATCTTGCCCGGCGGCACGGCCGCCGCGGCCTATCTGCATCTCGCCCGCACCGTGGCACGCCGCGCCGAGCGCGAGATGACCGCTCTGGCCGAGACCGGCCCGGTCAATCCGCAGGCGATCAAGTACATCAATCGTTTGAGTGATCACCTCTTCGTTCTGTCACGCTATGTTAATGACCGGGGTGCTCAGGACGTTCTGTGGGTGCCGGGGAAAAACCGGTAGGACCGCCATGTCGCCACCGCAACTACATGAGGTTTGGCGATGAGCGATAAGCTGGGCCCGACATCTCCTGTTACCCCGCCGGCGAGCAATCAGCTGGGCAGCCAGCCTGCCGGCTGGACGGATCCGCGCCTAGCGGCGAAATCCAAGCTGGCCTCCGCCACCTCGGTCGAGGTCGATCCCAGTCTCGATCTTGAGTCCGCCAGCGCGCAACTGAGCGCCTTGCGCAACCAGGCCAATGCGGCGGCGGCAAGCGGCGATGTCTCGGCCCTGCAGCAACTGGCTGTGCATGCCGTGGCCCTGGGCGTTGCCGCCGGACAGCATGCCGAAACCCTGGCCAATGCGATCGCCGCCAAGGTGGCCGCCAGTGGCGGCAATGCGCCCGACAGCCCGCAGAGCGATTCCGGCCAGCCGGCGGATCCCAGTCTGACGGCCTTGGGGTTGAAGCCGGCGGATATCGAACAGGTCTTCAGCGGATCGGGCGCCGGC
>DATMUQ010000173.1:0-4372 GCA_035563795.1 Terriglobales bacterium
AAGGCGCTCGGCATCGACGATTGGCGGGCGGAACTGTTGCCGCAGGACAAGATCGCTGCCTTGCACGAGCTCCGCGCCAAGGACCGCAAGCTCGCCATGGTGGGCGACGGCATCAATGACGCGCCGGCTTTGGCGGCGGCCGATCTCGGCATCGCCCTGGCCAATGGCACGGATGCGGCGGTGGCCACGGCCGGGATCGTCCTGATGCATGCCGATCTCCGCCTGGTACCGGCTGCCCTCGATCTCGCCCGTGCGACGGGACGCAAGATCAAGCAGAACCTCGCCTGGGCCTTCGTCTTCAATGCGCTCGGCATTCCGCTGGCGGCTTTCGGCCTGCTCAATCCGATGATCGCCGGCCTCGCCATGGCGCTGAGCAGCGTCTTCGTCGTCGGCAACGCTCTCAGCCTGCGGCGCTGGTATCGCCGTCTCCAACTCGTGCAAGGTGAATGACATGGCAATGACCGGGCTGCAGACCATCGGCGAAGCGGCGCGCGACAGCGGCGTCTCGGCCAAGATGATCCGGCATTATGAATCGATCGGGCTGCTCCCCAAGGCGCAGCGCACGGAGGCCGGCTACCGGCTCTATGACGAGACGGAAGTACATGCTTTGCGCTTTATCCATCGCGCCCGCTCCCTCGGTTTTCCGCTGGAGACGATCCGCCAGCTGCTGGCGCTGTGGCGCGACCGCCGCCGCTCCAGCGGCACGGTGAAGAAGCTGGCCATGGCCCATGTCAGCGACCTCGAGACCAAGATCGCTGAGATGCAGAGCATGGTGAAGACGCTGAAGCATCTTGCCCATCACTGCCATGGCGACGACCGCCCGGATTGCCCGATCCTGGAGGATCTCGCCAGCTAGGATCGGGGCGCCAGGCGCTCCCCTTGCCAAGCGCCGCGGGCCGGCTATGGTGCCGGCCATGAATGTCGGCGCCAACCAGACCCAATTGCCCATCGAGCCCTTGTTGCCGCAGATCGCGGCGGCCCTGGCCGCGGCGCCCAATCTCGTCCTCGAAGCCCCGCCCGGTGCCGGCAAGACGACGATGGTGCCGCTGGCGCTGAAGGATGCCCCCTGGCTGAAGGGTGGCAAGATCATCGTTCTGGAGCCGCGTCGCCTTGCCGCCCGCAGTGCCGCGAAGCGCATGGCCGATCTCCTCGGCGAGGAGGTGGGCGAGACAGTCGGCTATCGGGTGCGGCTCGATCGCAAGATCGGGCCGAAGACGCGGATCGAGGTCGTCACCACCGGACTCTTCCTCCGCCAATTGCAATCCGATGCCGAATTGCCCGGCATCGCCGCCGTGCTGTTCGACGAATTCCACGAACGCGCCATCGACAGCGACCTCGCCCTCGCCTTCTGCCTGGAGGCCCAGGCGGCCTTGCGCGATGATCTCCGCTTGCTGGTGATGTCGGCGACATTGGATGGCGCGACCATCGCCAATCTGCTGCCGGGTACGCGACGCCTCACCAGCGAGGGCCGCGTCTTCCCGGTCGAGACCCGCTATCTCGGCGACGATCCCAATGCCCGCATCGAGGACCGCATGGCGAGCGCCATCCGCCAGGCCTTGTCGGAAGAGGATGGCGATCTCCTCGCCTTCCTGCCAGGCATGGCGGAGATCCGCCGGGTGGAGACACGGCTCGGCGATCTCGGCCCCGACCGGGTGATCCTGCCGCTTTACGGTGACCTGCCCTTGCCGGAACAGGACAAGGCGATCCGCCGCGATCCGCAGGGCCGGCGCAAGATCGTGCTGGCGACCTCGATCGCCGAGACCAGCCTCACCATCGACGGCATGCGCATCGTCGTCGATAGCGGCCAGCGCCGGGTACCGCGCTTCGATCCCGTCAGCGGCATGACCCAGCTCGCCACCACCAAGGTCTCGGTGGCGGCGGCCACACAGCGGCGCGGCCGCGCCGGCCGTACCGCGCCGGGTGTCTGCTATCGTCTGTGGAGTGCCGCCAGCGAGCGTGCCTTGCCGGCTTTCGAGCAGCCGGAAATCCTCGCCGTCGATCTCGCGCCATTGGCCCTCGAACTAGCTACCTGGGGCATCACCGACATGGCGACCTTGAAGCTGCTCGATCCGCCGCCGGAAGCGGCCCTCACCCAGGCGCGCGAGCTGCTACAGGATCTGGAAGCCGTGGACGCCTCTTGCCTCGCTACCGCGCATGGCAAGGCGATGGCGGGTTTGGGCGTGCATCCGCGCCTTGCTCATATGATGGTGCGGGCGAAGGAACGCGACCTCGGCGCGGTCGCCTGCGATATCGCCGCGGTGCTGAGCGAACGCGATCCCCTGCGCAACAGCGATGCCGATCTGCGCGACCGGCTCGATCTGCTGCAGGAACGCGGACGTGGTCTCGGTAAGGCGGATCGCGCCGTCACCGAGCGGATCAAGCAATCGGCCAAGGACTGGCGCCGGCAACTCGGCATCGATGCGACGCGCGATACCGCAGCGCGTGACGCGGCCGGCGCGGTCCTGGCCCTCGCTTATCCCGACCGGCTGGCGCAGAAGCGCGGCCGTACGCCGGATGGTCAGGAGAGCTTCCGCTTGAGCCATGGCCGTGGGGCGATTTTGCCGGCCCATGATTCGCTGGCGCAATCGGAGTATCTGGCAATCGGCGCGCTCGATGGTGACAAGCGCGCTGCCCGCATCTTCCTTGCGGCCCCGATCACGCGCGACGAGATCGAGGCCGATTTCGCCAGCCAGATCATCGACGAGACCATCGTCGCCTGGAATCCGCGCGCCGAACTGGTCGAGGCGAAGCGCCAGCGCCGGCTGTGGTCGCTGGTGCTGGAAGAGAAGCCGCTGAAAGAGATGCCGCGCGAGAAGGTGGCGGCGGCGATGCTGGAAGGTGTGCGACAGATGGGCCTCGGCACGCTGCCCTGGACGCCGGAGCTGCAGAATCTGCGCGCCCGCCTCGCCTTCCTGCGGCGCCTGCAGGAGGCCGGGCAGACCTTCAAATGGGACTGGCCGGACTTTTCCGATACCGCCTTGCTGGAGAGTGCCGGCGACTGGCTGCTGCCTTATCTCGACGGCGTCACCCGCCGGGCCCATCTAGGCAATATCGATCTTCGCGAGGCTTTGCTCAGCGGCCTCGACTGGCAGCAGCGCCAAGCCATCGACCAGCTGGCGCCGACCCATCTCGACGTGCCCTCAGGCTCGCATCTGCCGCTCGATTACGCCAGCGGCGAGGTGCCGGTCCTCGCCGTGCGCCTGCAGGAAATGTTCGGTGCCACCGATACGCCCCGCCTGGCCGATGGCAAGGTCGAGGTGCTGTTGCATCTCCTCTCGCCGGCGCGCCGCCCGGTGCAGGTAACGCGCGATCTCAAGAGCTTCTGGGCCAACGGCTATCGCGCCGTGAAGGCCGATCTCAAGGGGCAATATCCCAAGCATTACTGGCCGGATGATCCCCTGGTCGCCGAACCGACCGCACGGGCGAAGCCGCGGCCGCGGTAATCTGGCTGAGCCATATCGCGCGCGTGCGGTATCTTAGCGGACGGTTGAGCACTTAATTTGAGCGGTGGGAAGTTTGAGAAGCCGATCGAACAGCAGATCGTCTTTAACGTTTGTCGGGATCAAGATCGGGATATTGACGGACGATATGCATTACGAGATCGGTACCTAGAATTTTCATCGCTTCGGCCAAGCCCTGACGAAAAAAGCGACGTTCCGCCTCGTCAGCTATCTCGAAAGTGAGCGCACTGGCATCATCGAAAGATATATCCCCAAGTGCCCTTAAAAGACGTTCAGCGACATCACGTTTCATCGTTCTTATTCTCAATGCTCGCGGTTAAGACGACGCAAACACTGAGCCCGCGTTATTAGAAATCCCCGGTCTCGCCTTCCGGATTAGTAAAGGCGGTGAAATCGTGCAGGCTTCGCGTCTTAGCGTAGTGATGCAAGGCCCAGCGCACCGAGGGGAAGGCGAGGTCGTCCCAGGGGATGTCATCGAAGCGAAACAGGCCGACATCGAGGCTTTCCGGGCCGGGCTCAATCTTGTCGCTGGTCAGCTTGGCGCGGTACATCAGCTGCACCTGGCTGATGCGCGGGATGGTGTAGATGGCGAGCAGGTGATCGATCTCGATCTGCGCTCGCGCCTCTTCCCAGGCCTCGCGCGCGGCACCCGCTTCCGGCGTCTCATGCAGTTCGAGGAAGCCAGCCGGCAGGGTCCAATGGCCTTTGCGGGGATTGATCGCCCGGCGACACATGAGGATCTTGTCGCCCCAGGTCACCACCGAGCCGACGACGATCTTCGGATTCTCGTAATTGATGAAGCCGCAATCGGCACAGACCTCGCGATGGCGCTCATCCCCCTCCGGGATGCGGCGGACGAAATTGGTCTTTTGCTCGATCTTCTGCGCGCTGGGCGTCTTCGGGTCGCTGGC
>DATMUQ010000174.1:0-4405 GCA_035563795.1 Terriglobales bacterium
TGTCTTCGGTCTGCGGCACATGCGTGCTATCGGTCGCCATTGCGCGTCTCCTCGGTTTATACCGTCTCAATCGTCAGACGCGCGGGTGAAATACAGCCGCAACGTGTTAACGATTTGCTGAGTCCCCAACTATGGAAGCTAGGATAATGCTGGCTTTGGCGAGGAAACAAGAAAGCTGACGTTAAGTATTATACAATATGATGTGAACCTTTCTGGATTGGTCGGCTAAAATGCAAATTAAATTACAACTTAATCTTGCTTGAGCCTGACAGGCCGTTTTGTGCGTTGCAGCTTGTTTCTGGTTTTTCGTGATACACCTGTCCGTAGTAATTCTTAATTTTTGCAAAAAATTTCCCTCCTATCCGCAAGGCCGATCGGTTGCACCAAACACGCGAATACGGTTAACCATGTTCTATTTTTTATGGGCGCAGCCCCCCAACGCAGATGATACCGCAAACAAAAATACCGCCCCGATCGGGGCGGCATGGCGATAAACGGATCTCGATGGGCTGACGATGACCGGCCAATAATGACGGCGCCGGCAATCACGGCAGCTGACCATCGCCAGCTGCCGGGCTGTCACCTAGGACGTTACCCGGGGCGTTACGTTGCGTCGATCATCAGGAAATAGATCAGATCCTGTTCAGATCGCACCACGGCCGGGCACAGCACGGCCTTGGCCATGATCAGGCGACCGGGCCGCAGGCAAATGATGCGTGCCGGGAAGGAATGGGCGCGGCCGCGGGCGAATTGCAGCACCACTTGCGGCAGCGGTACCGGCGATTTGACCTGCATGTATTGGTCAAGCGGCCGGTCGCGCAAGGCCGCCTCGTCCAGGCCGAGCCATTTCTGGGCTGCAGCATTGGCCTTCAGCACCAGACTGTTCGCATTGACCAGGAAACAGGGAGACGGGCAGGCATCGGCAATCACCGCAGCCGAGACACCCTGGCCCGCATTCATCGCCTGTTCCCGCAGCTTGTCTTGCAGGCCGCGCATCTGGCGCTTAAGTTCGTCAATACTATACGCCCGCAAGGCGGCGGAGAGATTGCCGCCATCCGGGCAGGCATTCGCCAGCAGATCAATCAGCTGATTGATGCGGATATTACGACGGGCTGCCGCCTGCTCCAGGATCTGCCAGACATCCTGGTCAAGCTTCAGGGAATAGCGCCGCCCCTTGCACTGAATGATCCGGTGGACGACTCGCTGCTCATCGGCAATGGCTGCCAGAAAGTCCGAATCGATCACCGTTGTCGGCGAAGAGAGGGCTAATGAGCTGCTACTTGTGCTTCGCATCACGCTCGAATCGCAGAATTCATCGACAATTATACGATGGATCGCCTAGCGATCCTGTGAACCCGGTCCCTTCCTGTAGTTTGCCCTCTACTCTAGGCAGAAGGCAAGGCATCAGGATGACAGGACCGGCATCAACGTTTTATTAATACTGTGATAATCAATTCCTGGCTAGATTCCATGATGAAGCAATTTTTGCATCCGTTTGTCAGCGGCACGCAGCCAAGGGAAAGTCATGCCTTTTATTAAACGTGATTCTAATGGCGAGATCGGCGCCCTGTTTCGCGAACAGACGGCAGAGGCCGGCGAATATCTGCCGCCCACGCATCCCGAGGTTCTGCACTTCTTGACGCCGGAACGGACCGCCAATGGCCATGCTGAGCCGCACCAGGACATGGCGAGCTCGGATCTTGAGATGATTCGCGTCTATGAAGATCTTGTCGACATCCTGATCAGCAAGCATGTCGTCGTCTTGACCGACTTCCCGGAAGCAGCACAAGACAAGCTCATGCGCCGCAAGCGCCTGCGCTCTTCCTTCAGCAGTCTCACCGAAGCCCTCGCCGGCGAAGACGACGAAGGCATCTTCCGCATCTGACCGGCCGCCAGCCCTTCGCCGGGCCGAGCCGATAGCTGCTTTTCAGTGCGCGACCCGAGTGCGATCCGCCGAGTCGGCAAGTTCTGTGCTGTTGACCTCCTTTTGCACCTGCGTAAAGCTGCGGGAAAAGCGCGGCTGCCTGGCAATGAACCGGACCGCCGCCACAGGAGGAAGAGTCCATGGACACAATCGAAACGCCGCTGCTGGCGGCGTTGGCGGAAGCCATGCCGGTTGCGGCACAGCAGGTGACACTCTCGACCGGGACCGGGCTGGTCATCGTCGACGAGGTGAACGGTTTCGCCAGTGTCGGGGCCGGGCCCCTGGCACCGCCGCGCGAAAACCCCGCGGTCAGCCGCATGATCGCCGAAACCGACCGGCTGGCGCGCAGCTTTTCCGCCCGCGGCTGGCCGATCCTGGCTTTCCTCGACAGCCACGAACCCGGCAAGGCGGAACCGCCCTATCCGCCGCATTGTGAAATCGGCACCGGCCAGGAGAACCTGGTCCCGGCCCTCGCCTGGCTGGAGGATTGCCCACAGGCCCAGCTGATGCGCAAGGACTGCATCAACGGCTATATCGGCGCCGAACAGCGGGACGGCAGCAATATCGTGCGCGATTGGATCGCCCGCCACCGCCTGCAGCGGGTCGTCGTGGTCGGCATCTGCACCGATATCTGCGTCCTCGATTTCGTGCTGACCCTGCTCTCGGCCCGCAATCATGGCCTGGTCGAACCGCTGCGCGACATTGTCGTCTACGGTCCCGGCTGCAGCACCTATGATCTGCCCCGGGCACAGGCCCAGGCGATCGGGCTGCCGGCCACCTCCGGCCATCCCCAGGATCTTGCCCATCATATCGGCCTCTATGTCATGGCCGCCCGGGGGGCCGTCCTCGCCGACGAACTGGTTCTGCGCTAAGGCCCCGGACTGCGGCGGCGGACCGCGCTGATCCGGGTGGCGGGCCGGGGCGGCAAGGCTGAAAACGGAAAACAGGGCTAAAAAGCGAAAACGGGCCGCAAAAGCGGCCCGCTCACGCAACCCGGATCGTCAAATCCGGGTCCGAAATCGGTTTGGATCAACCGACCTGGTGGTCCAGGTGCAGGATCACATCGTGAGAGTGGTAAACCTTGGTGCCGTCCTCGAAGATCCAATAGGTCAGACCTTCGACCTGCACCCCGCCCTCGGTCAGATGCGTCGACGCGATGCCAGTCTCGAGCAGGCGAAGATCGGTCACGATATTCAGGTGGGAGTCACCTCCGTCCCCGAGAATCACGATCTCCCCATTGGCATCGGGCAACATGTCCGATAGCTGCAAGGTTACATTCATGTCGTCCAACGATGCGGCCGTCCCCGGCGTCACTTTGGCCGACAATACCTCTCCATCCCCATAGGTAGGCATCGGCAAAACTGCTCCATCATCGATAATCATTGTCGTGGCGTCCTGACGCGCTAAACTTCACCCCATAATGGGTATTTTGCAAAAATTTATGACAATTTTTCAGCACGCGCAACGAGTTATTCAACTTTCTTTAGCAATCATTTGTTAACCATACAGCCCTCAAGCACCTCTAATGGGTGCTAAGTGCCATGACAACAAAACGAATTAGCCCCAGGTTTTTATCCCGGGCACCGACAAAATCTTGCAAATTAAAGACCGTCTAGCGCGGCTGTTCCGGGGGTAATTGCCGGGGCTGTGCCAGGTCGCCGAGTCGGGCGCGAATCGCGGCCCGGTCTGGCAGGCTGCTCTGGGCGCCCGTCTGCAGGCAGGCGAGCCCACCGGCAATGCTGGCCTCTTGCAATGCTGTCGGCAGATCCGCCCCGGCATCGATGGCAGTGGCAAAGGCGCCGACAAAGGCATCGCCGGCCGCGGTGCTGTCGACCGGTACGATCGGCAGGACGCCGATCTCCCAATCCCCTTCGGGGCTGTAAGCAATGGCGCCCGCTCCACCCAGGGTCGCGATCACCGTGATATCGGCCGCGCGGGAAATGACCCGGGCCGCCTGACGCGGTTCCAAGGCGCCAAGACCGAGCGCCGCCGCCACAGTGACCGCCTCGTGCTCGTTGACGATCAGCCAGTCGAGGGCAGCCAGCGCAATGCCGGGAATGGGACCGGCCGGTGCCGCATTCAGCAGCACCTTGGCACCGCGCGCCGCAGCGCGCGCCACCAGGGCCCAGTTCTGCGACGGCCAGACTTCCATCTGCATGACGACGACGGTGCCCGGCACCAGCAGGTTGTCCGGCACCTGATGTTCGATGGCGCTGAGATTGGCGCCAGAGGCGACCACGATCATGTTGCGGCCGGCGCGGTCGACACAGATCATGGCACAGCCGGTCGGCTGATCATCGAGCTGGGTCAAATTGAGATCGACGCCGTTACGCCTGAGCTCGCCCAAAGCGACATCGGCCATGCTGTCGCGGCCGACCTTCCCCACCATCTTGACCTGGGCACCGGCGCGCGCCGCGGCCAGGGCCTGATTGGCGCCCTTGCCGCCGGGAACCAGTTTGTAACTGGGGCCGAGTACGGTTT
>DATMUQ010000175.1:0-13379 GCA_035563795.1 Terriglobales bacterium
CGGCTGCTTGGCTGACCCCGGCGATGTTGACCGAGACCTCGGTGGTCCCTTGCGACGCTTCCTGCACGTTGCGGGCGATCTCCATGGTCGCCGCCGTCTGCTGCTCGATGGCGGCGGCGATGGTCGAGGAAATATGGCTGATCTCGTCGATCACCGAGCCGATGCCCTGGATCGCCGAAACCGAATGACCGGTCGCTGCCTGGATCTCGCCAATCTTGCTGGCGATCTCTTCGGTGGCCCGCGCCGTCTGGCTGGCCAGATTCTTGACCTCGGAGGCGACCACGGCGAAGCCGCGCCCCGCCTCGCCCGCCCGCGCCGCTTCGATGGTGGCATTGAGCGCCAGGAGATTGGTCTGGCCGGCAATGTCGCTGATCAGCTTCACGACGTCGCCTATCGCCTGGGCGGCTGCCGCCAAGCCCTGCACCGATTGATTGGTCTGCGCCGCTTCTGACACTGCCTTGCCGGCGATGGTATTGGCCTGGGTCACTTGGCGGCTGATCTCGGCAATCGAAGCCGACAACTCTTCGGCTGCTGCCGCCACCGTCTGCACGTTGGAGGTGGCACGGCCGGAGGCCTCCGCGACCGTGTTCGACTGCAGATTGGTCTGCTCCGCCGTCTGGGTCATGGCCTGGGCCGAATGCTGCAATTCCTGCGAGGCGCTGGAGACGGATTCGACGACGCCGCGCACCGAGGCTTCGAATTCATTGGCCATGCGGTTCATGGCTTCACGCTGATCGAGCGCGGCCTTTTCACGAATGCCATCCTGCTCGGCCGCCATCTGGTCGGTCCGCAACATGTTGTCCTTGAAGACCTGCAGCGTCCGCGCCATGGCCCCCACTTCGTCGCGGCGGTTCATGCCCGGGACATCGCGATTCTTGTCGCCACCCGCCAGGGCTTCCATCGCGGCAGTGATGGTCTTGATCGGGGTCGAGATCGAGCGACCGAGCAAAACCGCCAGCAACATGCCGATAACGAAGGCGATGACGGAAACGATCGCCGTGGTCTGCTGCAGCTTGCTGCTGGTTGCCGCCACCTGCTGCTGCAGATCCGCCTGGTTTTGCTGCAGGCTGGTCTTCACGCTGGCGGAGATATCGCCGATCTGGCCCATGGCCGGGGTCAACTGTGTGGTGATCAGCCGATCGCTGATGCCACGGACAGCAGCCGCCATGTCGAAGGCACGCTTGATCTCACCGATCTTCAGCGAGGCATCGGCGATAGCGGCAATCTGTTCCGGCTTGGCAGCGGCCTGTTGCAGATTGTCCATATCGGTATAGAGGTTCTGGATGCGCTTGCTGAACTCGGTGACCGCGGCAGCATTGCTCAGCAGCAGGTAGTCGTGAGACGCACGCGTAGCGATGCCGAGATCGGCCCGCGCCGTCGCCGCCCACATCGCCGTGGCATTGTCATTGGCGGTCGATGCATCCTTGAAAATCTGTTCCAGCGCCTTGTCGACAGCGGCAGCATCCGGATCGATGGTGCCGCTGCTCAGCTTGGAAATCTGCTGGATGATGCCGGAGATTTTTTCGAAGCCCTGACGGTAGGTGTCCATCGCCTTGTTGATATCGCCCATCGACTTGGCTTGATCGGGATCAGTCAACTGGGCCGTCGCCTGCTTGCTGGCATCGTCGACAGCGCTGATCGCATCATGCGCGCGCTGCAGCTTCTTCTCATCATAGGTGATGACATATTCGCCGGCATGCCAGCCCATGCTCATCAGGTCGGCATCGAGATTGCCCATCAGCAGGGTCTTGGCCGACAGCCCGCCGAAGGCAGCGAACTGCTTGTTGGTCGATTGCAGCCCGATCCAGCCGGTGGCAGCCACCACGGCCATCAAGAGAAGAATGAGACAGATGCTCAGGGCGAGCCTGACGCCAATCTTCAAATTCGAAAATCGCAGCAACCGCATTTCCGCCGAATTCCCCAAATTTTAGGATCTGGTTGCGCCGGATCCTGTGCGCCCAAAGGCAAATTTCCCAACCACGCCAGCATGATGTGAGCCAAGGCTTAAGGAACGATTACCTGTATTAAGAATTTGATATAACTTTCCTGCAGCTTTTGATGAGCTGAACTCATCCAGCAAGAACAAGAGCGGGTTGGGCTCTTGCCCTTCCCGCCCTTTCGCATCCGAACCGGTCACCTTTTGGGCCGGCGCTGCCTCAGAGCAGATCCCGCTTGATGGTTTCGTGCCAGTTGCGACTGACCACTCGCCGGTCGCCCTCAAAGGCATCCAGCCGGCCGGTCAGGAAAAATTCCGTCTTGCTGGCCGTCATTTCGGTCACGGTCTCGATCCGGATTGGCCAATCCGGCCGGGTCAATTCATAGCTCTGCTCAATCTTGTAACGGGCCGACAGGGGATCGTCGGCCTGGATCGTCAGATGCCGGGTCAGGCAGTGATTGTTGACCGTGCCGATCTCGTCGAAGCGACTGGCGCCACCGCCAAAGACGCTACCCTCCCCCTTGGTCACATAGGTCATGGTGCCGGTATACATGTCGTAATGGGCATAGCGCGCAGCGCTGCCCTCGGTGACCTGGCTGACAGGGGTGAGCGGCGCCATTTCCGACGGCAAGAAGGGTTCCGCCCCGTCATTGCTGCGCGGCGCCCGTTGCGGCAGCACGAGGGCACTGCGCCCGGCGATCACCTGCAGGGTCACCCGTTCCGGACTCGGCCAGACGAGCGGCCAATAAGCCGTGGAGAGCGCCAGACGGATGCGATGCCCCGGGGCGAAGCGATGGGCGCAGTCATTGAGCTTCAGGCGCAGCTTGTAGCGCTGTCCCGGCACCAGGGCCGTCGGATGCTCATGGCTGTCACGGTGGGTCAGGTTGAAGACCTGATAGCTGACGCGCAGCGCCTTGCCGTCCGGCGCCACATCGCTCAGTCGGGCACAAAGCTGTGCCACCGGCCTGTCGACGGCGAATTCCAGCTCCAGGACCGGTGCCCCGAGGATATCGGTCTGCACCGTCAGCGGCGCCGTATCGAAAACCAGCGAGCCGGCATCGTCGAAACGCTGGTCGCCGGGCAATTCGCTGTCGCAGCCGACCGCCATCCATTCACCACAGGCAGCGCCCGTGGTCTGGGGTGAGGCGATGGTCAGGGCAATCTCTTCGCCGGCCGCGCTGGCAAGGCCACCCGACATGCCGCTGCCGGCCGTGCGCGGATCGGCGACGAGATGCAGCCGGTGATCGCGGATATTGGCGCTGGGCCAAGCATCCTCGGCCACCCAGCGACCGGGATGGGCAGCACGGCTGGGCGACGGATCGGTGTAATCCTGCAACCAGCACCACAGCATCGGCCCGTCGAGCGTGTCGGTCTTCTTGCCCTTCAGCCAGTGATCCCACCATTTCACGGCTTCTTGCAGGAAACCGATCGCCGGCGCCGGCGCGCCGTCCTGGGGATAGAGATGCGCCCAGGGGCCGATCACCGCCTTGCGCGGTACCTGCAGGCTTTCCAGCATGCGCGGCACGGCATTGGTATAGGCGTCGACCCAGCCGCCGATCAAGAAGACCGGCACCTGGATTGCCGACCAATCCTCGCAGATCGAACCATGCTTCCAGTAATCGTCACGGCGCTGATGCTGCATCCACAAAGCCGGCCAGAACGGCATGGCATTGAGACGCTTGATCCAGTTGTCGCGCCAGCCTGACCCGAAGGTTTCCGGGTCCGCCGGGCGTGCCTGATAGGCGAGCATGATGTCGCCCCACCAGTGATTATCGTTGAGCAGGCAACCGCCCATGTAATGGATGTCGTCCGCATAGCGGTCGTCGGTCGAGCAGACCGACAGTACCGCCTTCAGGGCCGGTGGTCGCATCGAGGCTACCTGCAGGCAGTTGAAGCCGCCCCAGGATTTGCCCATCATGCCGATCTTGCCATCGCACCATTTCTGCCGCGAAATCCAGTCGATCACCTCGACCGCGTCATCCAGTTCCTGTTGCGTGTACTCGTCATGCATCAGGCCGTCGGAATCGCCGGAACCGCGCTGGTCGACACGGATGGCGGCATAGCCATGGCCGGCGAAATAGCCATGCATCGGCTCGTCGCGAGTACGGGTGCCGTCGCGCTTGCGGTAGGGAATGTATTCGAGTACGGCCGGCACCGGCTTCGCCTCTGCACCTTCCGGCAGCCACATGCGGGCGGCCAGACGCGTGCCGTCCTTCAGCGTGATCCAGAAATGCTCGGTGACGTTGACCTTATGCGGTAAGGCGGCGATGCGCTTGCTCATGGCAGCTTGATATCCCTAGATGACGGTAGATTGGCTGAAGATAGACCGGACGAGAATAATATTGGGTGAACACGATCCCGCACGCCGTCGGGCTAGCCGGTGCTTATCGGACCGTATTCCGGCAGCCCATATTGCCCGCTGGCACGGCCCTGTTTCCACCAACTTTGTCTCATGTAAGTGATCAGCTGCAGTCATTGCAGCCATATCGAAGCCCATTGTCATAACGTCAGCTTGAAAAGAAAAATGCCCGGACTGGAGCCGGGCATTTTGTAAACGATGTCAGGCTTGAACCGCCGGGGCGATCCGCCGGCGCTTCGCCAGCACCTCGTCCAGCCAGTCCGCCCGCATTTCCGGCACGGAAGACAGCAGCAGCTCGGTATAAGGATGGAAGGGCGGCGCGAAGACTTTCGGCGTCGGCCCGAAGGCGACTAGCTGCCCCTTCAGCATGACAGCTACCTTGTTAGCGATGCGCTTCACCGTGCCAAGGTCATGGGTGATGAACATATAGGCGACGCCGAGTTCGTCCTGCAGCCGCTTCAGCAGCCGTAGGATTTCCTCCGCCACCAGCGGATCCAGGGCCGAGGTCACCTCGTCGCAGATGATGAGCTCGGGCTCCGCCGCCAGGGCCCGGGCAATGCTGACGCGCTGTTTCTGGCCGCCGGAGAGCTCGCTCGGCTTGCGATTGATGAAGCTCTCCGGCAGATCGATCTGACGCAGAAGCTCCTTCACCCGCTCGCGCACCTGCGACGGCGATTTGTTGAAATAGAAGGCGACCGGACGGCCGATGATATCGAGCAGGGTCTGCTGCGGATTGAGGGCCACGTCCGGCATCTGATAGATCATCTGCACCCGTCGCAGCTGATCCTTGTTCCGGTCCTTGAGGCGTGGCGGCAGGCTGGCGCCGGCGAACTGGATATCGCCGGCCTCGCGCGGCAGCAGGCCGACGACGATGCGCGCCAGGGTGCTCTTGCCCGAGCCGGATTCGCCGACGATGGCGACGGTATCGCCGCGCCGCACGTCGAGGCTGACATCGTTGATTACCTTGATCAGCGTCCGATAGCTGGCGCTGACATTCTTGATCTGCAGCAGCGGCTTGTCGTTGTCATGCTGCTCGGCGATGAAATCATGGGTCGAGGCGGCGACCCGTTCCGCCACCAGACGCTTGGTATAGTCTTCGTTCGGATGCTGCAGGATCTGCGTCGCATCGCCCATTTCGATCATCTTGCCATGGCGCAGCACCATGATGCGGTCGGCGATCTGCGCCACCACCGCGAGATCGTGGGTGATGTAAAGCGCCGCCGTGCCGTGTTCGCGAATGAGCTTGCGGAACGAGGCCAGCACCTCCACCTGGGTGGTCACGTCGAGCGCCGTGGTCGGTTCGTCGAAGACCAGCAGATCCGGCTTCGCCACCATCGCCATGGCGGCCATGGCGCGCTGCAACTGACCGCCGGAGACCTGATGCGGATAGCGCTCGCCGAAAGTATCCGGATTCGGCAGTTCCAGCTCGCGGAACAGCTTCACCGCTTCCTTCTTCGCGTCGGCATAGCTCATTAAGTTGTGCCGTACGGCGACTTCGCAAACCTGATCGTAGATGGTCCGCGCCGGATTGAAGGACGCCGCCGCGCTTTGCGCGATATAGGCGATCCTCACGCCACGCTCGGCACGTCTTGCGTCGCTATCGAGCTTGCGCAGATCGTGGCCGTTAAAATTGACCTCGCCACCAGTGATGAAGCAGCCCGAACGGGTATAGACCATGCTGGCAAGGCCGATGGTCGACTTTCCGGCACCGGATTCGCCGATCAGCCCCAGCACCTCGCCCTTGCGCAGGTTGAAGCTGACATTGTCGACTAGCACCGGACCCGGCCCGGCATCGGTCTTCACTTCGATGCGAAGATTGTTGACCTGCAGGATTTCGGCACCGAAATGAGCTTTTGCATTGTCGTTCATGATGGTCACCGTTCCCTCACACTTCTTCGCCTTGGCCGCGCGAATGGATCGCCAGCAGCCAGTCCACCACCAGATTGACGCCAATGGTCAACAGGGCGATAGCCGCCGCCGGATAGAGCGCCACCGGACGCAAGGCAATCATCTGACCGGTTTCCTTGACCATGCTGCCCCAGTCGGCATTGGGCGGCTGGATACCGAGGCCGAGGAAGCTCAGCGCCGCGATCAGCAGGAAGGTGAAGCAGAAACGCAGACCTAGCTCAGCCACCAGCGGCGGCAGGGCGTTCGGCAGGATCTCGCGGCGGATGATCCACCACAGCCCCTCACCACGCAGCTTTGCCGCCTCGACATATTCCAGCACGGCGATGTTCATGGCGACGGCGCGCGCAAGCCGGAAGACCGGCACCGAATAAAGCAGGCCGACCGTCAGGATCAGGGTCGGAATATTGGTCCCCATCACCGACAGCACAACCAGCGCGAAGATCAAGGTTGGCATCGACAGGATCAGATTGGCGATGAAGGAAAGGACGATATCAACACCGCGGCCGAGAATCGCGGCGGCGAAACCGAGTACTACGCCGAGGAAGAAGGCCATCAAGGTAATGAATACGGAAATGCCGATCGTCATGCGGGCGCCGTAGAGAATGCGCGAGAAAACGTCGCGACCGAGATTATCCATGCCGAACCAATGATCAGCGCTCGGCAGGCCCCAAGCAGAGCCGACGATATCCGCTTCCGGATAGGGAGCAAGAAGCGGTGCGAAAACCGCAGCGATGAAATTGACGGCGATGATGACGAGGCCAATCTGGGCGCTGAGCGGCAGCTTATGACCGAAAAGTCGCATGGTATTGTCCGATCCTTAGCGTGGATGCCGCAAGCGCGGATTAGTGATGATGGCCAGGAGATCCGCAAGGATATTGAGCGAGATGAACACGCCGGCAAAAATGATGCCACAAGCCTGCACCACAGGCATGTCCTGCTTCAGCGCGGAATCGACGATCCACTGCCCCATCCCGGGATAGACGAAAACCACTTCGACCACCACCACGCCGACGATGAGATAAGCGAGGTTGAGGGCGATCACGTTGAGAATCGGCGCCAGGGCGTTGGGCAAGGCATGCTGGACGACGATGCGCCATTTCGGCAGGCCCTTGAGGATCGCCATTTCGATATAGGGACTGGCCATGACCGCCAGCACCGAGGCGCGGGTCATGCGCATCATATGTGCGACCACCACCATGACCATGGTCGACATCGGCAGGAAGGTCATGTAGAGGCGATGGAAGAACTCAGTATCTGGCGTCACGTTCGACAGCACGGGAAAGAAGCGCAGCTTCACCGCGAACAACATGACGAGTACATAGCCGATGAAAAATTCCGGCACTGAGATACTGAACAACGTGATGATATTGACGGCACGATCGAAGATGCTGCTTTGCCGAATGGCGGCGAGGATACCGATCACGACCGCCAACGGCACGGCGATGATTGCAGCATAACCGGCGAGGAAAAAGGTGTTCGCGGCCCGGGGCGCGAGATCCGCGAGGATCGGACGCTTGTTCGACAGCGAGGTGCCGAAATCGCCCTGCAGCAGATGGCTGAGCCAGGTCAGGTAACGCTCATAGAGGGGCTGATCGAGATGCAGCTCGGCACGCAATGCCGCAAGATTCTCCGGCGTGGCATTATTCTGCAACAAATGCGAGGCAAGATCGCCTGGCAGCGCATTGACGCCGATACAAATCATGATGGAAGCCGCGAACAGCGTCAGTAACCCAATCCCGACGCGCTGCGAGATCAACTTCAGCATCAGTGATTACCCCCTTCAGGATGCAGCCAAGCGCCACCCATCGATGCCGGACTGCCACAAAACATGGCCCACGCGACCGGGTCGCGGCAGGTTCGAACAGAATGACCGGAATGCCGGTCGGCTAGTTTTGGACGATCCGCGCAACCCATGTGATGGTGGACGCGCGACGCTCCCTTATTTTCTTCAATTTCGCCCGATCTGTGCCGGGTCGTCTGCTTCGGTATTTTAGAGCGGCAACGCCGGACCGGGCGAAAACCCGATCCGGCGCGCCACCTATCAGATCAGGCTCAGCCTTCGATCCAGGCCATTTCGCCGAGGCGACCGCCGTTATTGTCGAAGTAGTTGCTGGGCACATGGCCCTTGACCTTCGAGCTATGCGCTTCCAGCCAATCCTGGAACACGGGGATCAACCCGCCGCCATCCTCGTGCAGCATCGCCTGCATTTCCCAAATCGCCTGCTTGCGCTTGCCTTCGTCGGTTTCCGCCTTGGCAGTGGCCAGCAATTCGTCGAAATGCGGCACCTTCCAATGCGTGTCGTTCCAAGCCGCGTCGGACTTGTAAGCGACCGTGAACATCTGCGTCGCCGCCGGACGGCCACCCCAATAGGAGGTGACGAACGGCGCCTTCAGCCAGACATTGTCCCAGAAGCCGTCGGCCGGTTCCTTCTTGATGGTGATCGGCACGCCGGCCTTGGCGGCAGTCGCCTGGAACAACACGGCCATGTCGACGGCGCCGTCGAAGGACGCGGTTGAAGCCGAGAGAACCACCTTGCCACTGGCACCGGCCTTGCCGAAATGGAACTTCGCCTTGTCCGGATCGTAGGCACGCTGTTCCAACTGCGTGTTGAAGAACGGATCGCCCTTCGGGATCGGGGGATCGTTACCAATCGAGCCGTAACCGTTCAGCAAGGTCTTCAGCACCTGCTCACGATCGATGGCGTATTTCAGCGCCAGGCGCAGGTCCTTGTTGTCGAACGGCGCGGTGTCGGTGAACATCGCCATGATGTAGTGATAGCCACCCGAGGCCTGGATCAGTTCGATGCCCGGGGCCGACTTCAGGAGATCGATCGCCTTCGCGTCGACACGATGGATCATGTCGACCTGACCGGTGACCAACGCATTCATACGCTGGGCCGAGTCATTGATGACAGTGATTTCGATGCGATCGACATTGCCGCGGCCGGGCTTCCAGTAATCGCCCTGGACGCGCTTGGTCGCAGCGCGCACGCCCGGCTCCCAGGCGTCGAGCTCGTAGGCACCGGTACCGATCGGCTTCGACCAGTCGGTGAAGTCCTTCGGCACCACCAGCAGATGGTAATCGGCCAAGACATAGAGCAGGTCGACGTCGCCTTCGGCCAGCGTCATGGTGATTTCGTATTTGTCGGTGACCTTGGCGTCGGTGACATTCTTCAGCGGCCCGACCATCGGCGACTTCGAATCGCCGCGATGCAGGTTCAGCGAATAGAGAATGTCTTCAGCATCAAGCGTCTTGCCATTGTGGAAGGTGACGCCCTGGCGCACCCTGAAGACCCACTTCTTAGCGCCCGGCTCAACCGTCCAGCTTTCCAGCAGTTCCGGCTGGACCTGCTTCTTCGGGTCGATTTCCAGCAGACCGTTCATGATCTGGTAGCCGACGTTGAAGGCAACTGTGTCGGTATAGGTCCGCGGATCGAGGCTGTCGGTGGTGCTGCCACCGGCGAGGCCGAGCTTCAGCGTGCCACCCTTCTTCGGGGTATCGGCCAGCGCCGAGCGCGACAGGACCGTACCGGTCATGGCAGCGGTGACGCCCAGTGCCGAAGCGCGCAGCAGGAAATCGCGACGGCCCAGTTTGCCCGCGATAGCTGCCGCTGTCAGATCATCCCAATCACTCATTTCTGCAGTTCCTCCCTCATTGCCAGAACACCGGCGACACCATTGTCGGGGTCTCACTGGCAAATTCTCGCGATTTCTTCTCTTGGTCCCCAGCTTGCCGATGCGCACTCCTTCGCATCTCGTCAGTTGCAGCAGGTGCATACCGTTTATGCATAATATGCACCAAGTCGTTAACACTGCAATGTCGATCTACGGCAAGATCGACGCTTGTCATGCTCCCGTCTCAATATCCTGTCTGTCGGCGACCGATAGCCTTCGGGTTCCGACATTGCCCTGTTCTGCTCATGCGTCGTGCCCGGCCAAGGCGGTTTTGATCGCCGCGCACACCGCCTGAAATTCTTCCTGCGCCGCGGCGCAAAAATGGATGGTCCGGAGATAGGTGTGCGGCAACCCCGGCGCGCAACGCAAGATTGCCGACACACCTGCAGCTTTCAGCTTTTCTGCATAGATTTCGCTATCCACCCGCAGCACATCCAGCTGCGCGGCAGCGAGAATGGCCGGCGGCATACCGGCGAGATTTTCGGCGCAGAGCGGCGCTGCATAGGGGTTGAGCGCGTCTTCCGGCCGCGCCAGATAGGCGCGTGCATAGACACCGAGCGAGGCCGCGCTGAGGCCCGGACTATCGGCCGTCGTTTCGGCGCCACCGCCGCGCTGCAGCTGCAGGCCCGGATAGATCAGCGCCTGGAAACGAATTTTGGGGCCGCCGCGATCGCGTGCGGCAAGGCAAATCCCCGTCGCCAATGCGGCACCGGCGCTGTCCCCCGCCACGGCGAGCCGGGTCGCATCCAGTCCCAGCGCCGCGGCCCCCGCCGCCAGCCACAGCAAGGCTGCATAAGCATCATCGAACGCGGCGGGAAACTTGTTCTCCGGCGCCAGGCGATACGCGACACTGAGGACGGCACATCCCGTCGCGGCAGACATCCGCGCCGTGACCTGATCATGGCTGTCGCAATCGCCGAGGATCCAGCCCCCGCCGTGAAGATACAGGATCACCCCGAGCGCGCCGCCGGCTGCAAGCGGCCGATAAAGGCGCGCGGGGATAGTTGCGGCCGCCCCATGATTCTGACCGGGAATAAGCAGGTCGGTGGTGACGATGTCGGCCGGCCGCGGCCCGCTCCATTCGCGGCACCAGGCATCATAAAGTCGACGCTGCTCGCCGATCGGCAAATTGTCATATTCGGCAGAAAACAACCGATCGGAGCTTTCGGCAAAGGCCCTGATTTCTGGATCGAGTTCCTGCGAAAGCACTGGCGTCGGCCCTCCCCTCCGGCCCGGTCTGCCCCCAGACCTTCCCTGCACGGATCATTCTTATTGCTGGAAATGATAGTCCCCTGACGATGTCCGACTTGTATAAATCCGACAGATGATGCCGGAAAAAGACATGGACACGGCCAAGGCTGGGGAAGTCAGGGCGGAGTTTCATTTAATGGGAAGCTTGTCCCTCTGACGCCGGAAAAGCTCCCTGAAGACATTCGTCAGCACCGAACCATTATGTCGATCGGAAGCGCCGCGCTTCGCCGCCGGATAGATTGGCGTCCGATCTCTGAAGCTCTCCGTCCCGCCCCTGTGTTTGATCTCCCCACGCATCCCTCGCCGGAAGCGCGCTTGCATGAGGCTGCGATCTTCCGCGCTGCCATCTTGCTTCATCGATTGCCACAGACAGCAGGTCGTCCACGCGGTGATCGGCGGAAACGGCGCAGGATAAAAATCCGTGAGCTCTATCTTCGTATCCGTGCAGGCAGGCCGGCGATCGCAGTTCGATCGGGATACCGTTCCATCGTCAAGCTCATCATCACAAATCGCGCAAGCTGCTCGTACTGCCTTGTTGAAGCGACGGCAGCGGCATACATGTATGCCTAGGCGCAGCTCGATCATGGCGATCTGCATCATCGAGCGTTATGAGCCTCATGCCGGATCGCCCATTGTCAGGCGGATAACCGTCGGCAAGATGCGAAGCAAGAAAATGCTGTGGGACGTGTGACGCTTGGCCGGGATCGATGGCAACATCAATCAGGCAGCAGGGCCCACTGATCCGCACTGCGGACAGGCAGTGGTGCCGGGACCATCGACAAGCCTAGTCACCGCAAGCTCACCTGTTTGCATGAGGGATGTGAGATTCAAAAATAATCCGCGCTCTTGATCGGCACATGTCGAGGCAAACACGTCTTTACATTTTATGAAACATCAGCTGTTGCCCGCATGACATGTACAAATTCTGTGGCTACTGCTTGCGGACTGAGCTATTTTTGAAGTCCATCATTGGGGGCACAAAAAGCTTTCGGGCCTTTAAAGACCAAATGGTCACGCTCGTCGAGACATAGTGGTTGGTCGCAAAGGGGGTAAGGCCATGCGCGAAGTGCTTCTGTCGCAGGTGGAATCCAATGACATTCCCGCATCGAACGCAGCTGTCGAAGACGATGACAAGATCGTCTGCACGAATGCTGATCTGATCAGCAGCCTCTATGACGTTGCAGACGCACCGGAAGGATGGACGCGTTTTCTCGGCATCATTCTCCAGTCGCTGCCCGGCGGTGTTGCCGCGGTAGCGACATATTCCAGTAGCAGGCAACGGGATCGGCTCTGGGGCTTCCAAGCCATCAACATTCCTTTGCCGTCGATGCCCGATACAAAAGTATCGGCACTGACTGCAGCCATTGTCGACATAGAGCGTGCAGGTACCATCGTCTCGCCTGTCGTGATCAACCGGCTTGCCGGGCTGATGCCGCCACGTTGCATCGAAGTGGCAATCGATCAACCTTGCCTCATTCACGACTATGCGGTCAGGCATGCTGTCGTCGGGCTATGCGACAAGGATGCGGATGCGCTCTCTTATATCCTCATCGGGCTGTTGCCGGATCAGATGTGGACGCATGAGAGCCAGGTAACGCTGGAGGCCCTCCTCCCGCATATCGCCAAGATCATCCGCTTGCGATCAATGATCGAAAAAATCTCGGCCAAGGCGACGACCGCCGATTTCGTACTCAATCGCCTGCCGATCGGCGTTGTCACCTTCACCACGACCTCGGCCTTCCCGACCTTGAACATCGTCGCCGATCAACTGGTCCGAACAACGCCCGATCTGCTGCCGCATCTGCAGAAGCTGGCAACATCCAAGTTCAACCCCTGCCGCCGGCATGAGCGACAGCCGGCGGCAGCCCAGTTCGTCACCTTGCCTGAACCACTGAACGAGCTGTTTCATTTCGTCGTCATGGCCGAAGTGCCGACCAATCAACCGGGAACGGCGGCACTGACCTTTTTCGTCGTCAGCGCGAACCGACATATCCCGATCGATATCGGGACACTCCAGCGGCTGTTCCAGCTGACCTATGCGGAAGCACGCATTGCTGGGCTGATCGTCAATGGCCACCACATCGATGAAATCGCCGAGGCACTGGCCATCAGCCTGAATACGGTCAGGACGCATCTCCGCCATATCTTCGAGAAGACCAATGTCGAACGGCAGGCGGACCTGATCCACCTGCTGCTGCGGGCCTCGATCGCGATTAATTCATCAATCTGATCACGACAAGATTAGGCTGG
>DATMUQ010000176.1:0-2925 GCA_035563795.1 Terriglobales bacterium
AAGCCGATCAAATGCTTCGAAACGCCGGAACAGCAGATCCATGTCTTTGCCGATCTGAAGCCGGAGGAAGAACCCGCTTTGTTGACCCAGACCCTGGATGATGTCGGCAAGGGGCCGACCTATCTGCTGCTGATCGCGACCGCATGGCTGCACGGCGATCTCGAACGGCTGGACAAGCAGCTCTCGGCAAATATGCGCGCACAAACCCCCGCCCTTTACAAAGCCATCCTGCCCGACCGCAATGCCCGATGGGTGAAGCGGATCGAGGAAATGATGGCAGGCAAGGGTACGGCCTTCATCGCCGTCGGCGCCGCGCATCTGACCGGCGACGACAGCGTTATCGCCATGCTGGCCAAGGACGGCTACAAGGCGGAACGGGTGCAATAGGCCGACACCTATGCAGGCGCGGCTGAGGCCGCGGGGATCATCGAGCTGGAGTAAAACATGTTGAGACGCCTAGCCTTCCTGATATCTGCCCTGGTCTCACTTTTCTCCTGGCAATCAGCCGCCTCCGCCGATCCCGCTCTCTGGGTGCTGAAGGATGCTGACAGCACGATCTATCTCTTCGGCACCATCCACGTGATGAAGCCGGGTGTGCCATGGCAGACGCCGCAAATCGCCACCGCCTTTTCCGCCAGCAGCGAGCTCTGGGTGGAGGAGGCTGATGACGATAACCAGGCGGCGATGGTGCGGCTGGCCCAGCATTACGGCATGGATCCGGCGCATCCGCTCTCCAGCAAGTTGACGCCGGCACAGCGCCAGCAGCTCGCCACCGTGGCGCAGCAGCTGAAGATCAATCCGACGGCACTCGAGCCAATGCGCCCCTGGCTTGCCACGTTGCAGCTCGTCTATGTGCAGATGAAGCAGCTCGGCTATGACCCCGATCAGGGCGTCGATCACGGTCTGCGCAATGCCGCCAAGGTGACCAACCGGCGGATCCGCGCCTTCGAGACCTCGGAGCAGCAGATCCAGATCTTCGCTCGGCTCTCGCCGCAGGATGAATTGCAGAACCTCACCGAGACGCTGAACGATATCGACAAGGGGCCGGACTTCATCGCCCAGACCCTGAAGGACTGGCTCGCTGGCGATATCGCGGCGCTCGACAAGGACATCTCCGCCGATATGCGGACCGAAAGTCCGACCTTGTACCGGGCGCTCTTCCTCAACCGCAATGCCGTCTGGACGCGGCAGATCGAGCATCTGCTGGCCGGCAAGGGCACCGCCTTCATCGCCGTCGGCACCGGTCATCTGGTCGGCAGCGACAGCGTCATCGCCATGCTGGAGCGCGACGGCTTCAAGGTGGAGCGGCAGTGAAGCAGCGGTGAAGCGACAGCCCGCGCTTCGCAGCATGCTTGCATTCCCATACAACTTCTGCTATTTGCACGACCCTTCATTGCCACCTCGGCATCGTGCCGGGGCAGGATGAGAACCGGTATAGGAGGGGACCTTGCGTTCCAGACTAAGCCCGGCTCTCTTCTGGATCGCTGGTCAATCTCGATAGTCGCCAGTCGCGATCGTCGTCACGCCGGCCTCCAGGGTTGAGCCGGCCTAAGACACACACATAACCGATCGACGCTGCAGGCATCATACTCGCGGCGCGGTCTTTGTATCGCGATTTCGGGCGCGTACGGCCGGGGATGATGGCTCATCCATGGCTTGGCGCAGCCTCGCTTTGACATGAGCTGATCATGAGCACCAATGCACGCGTGGCTTTGGCCACCTATATTCATGCCTTGCTACAGGCGACTGATGCGCAGTCGCCGCTGGGCCGGCGCCTGGTCGACTGGCTGCAGCATCATTCACTGCTGCTTGGCCTCGATTTCGAAGCCGTCATCCGCACGCGCGCGGCCAGCGGGCGACTGCGGCCCAAGCGCAATCCCGCTTTGCCGCTGTCGCGGCGCAGTTGGGAGCAGCTTTGCGCGGCCGTTGCGGCGGTCATTCAGCCGGTTGCCAATGACGATGATATCGCCGATGCCAACATGGCGGCCTTCGCTGCGCGACTGCGGCTGACTCCAGCCGAGGTCGCGATCCTGCGCTTCGTCTTTCATGCCAGCCGGGAGAAGAGCTTCGACCGTCTCTGCGATCTCCTGATCGGCACCAAGGCGATCGACAGCGTCGGTCTGCTGGCGCTCTGTCTCGGCTTGACCATTGGCGACATCTGGGACGGCCTGACCGGCGGCGATCTCGCACGGCTTCGCCTGGTGCAGATGACGGGAGATGGTACCGCCGATTTTGCCTATTACCTCTCCTGGCGGGTACGGACGGCCTTGCTGCCGCCCAATCATGGCCTCGATGCGGTCGAGCAGGCGTTGATTGGCGGACGGCAGACGGCGCGCCTTGATTATGCCGATTATGCCCATATGGCCTCGGCGCGTGATTTCGTTCGCGAGCTGTTGCGCGGTGCGCTGAAGGGCGGCAAACGCGGTGTGAATATCCTGCTCTATGGCCCGCCGGGCACCGGCAAGACGGAATTCTGCCGCGTCATCGCTGCCGCGATCGATTGTGATCTCTATGCGGTGGGTGAAGCGGGCCATGACGGCGACGAGATACCGCGCGATGAGCGTCTTGATGCCTTGCGCCTGGCCGACCGGTTGGCGGCACGGCGGGGCAGCAGCCTGCTGCTCTTCGATGAAATGGAAGACGTCCTGCAGGCCGGCGACCGCACCGTCACCGCCGGTCGTACAGTGCGGCGGGCGGGTTCCAAGGTTTTCTTCAATCGCCTGCTGGAGAACAACGAGGTGCCGACGCTTTGGACCACCAATGCGATCGGTGAATTCGACCCGGCCTTCCTGCGCCGTATGACCTTCGTCCTGGAGATGAAGCGGATGACCATGCAGCGGCGGGTTGGTCTGTGGCATGGGGCCGCCGCCCGGCACAGCCTGGCTTTGAGCGATCGTCAGGCACAGAACCTGGCGCGGCGCCATG
>DATMUQ010000177.1:0-24623 GCA_035563795.1 Terriglobales bacterium
CCCGCGACGGTGAAATGATGCGCGGCAAGACGGCCCGCGATTACGGCCGCCGCAACGGCTTCCCCTGCCTCACCATCGAAGAGCTGCATGCCTATCGGCTGGCGACAGAAGAGATCGCCACCGAGACCCAGGAACAGGCGACCGCCGCCTGATCATCCGCTGAAAGGCAGCGCCGTCCCATTGCCGGATGGCGCTGCCTTTCAGCCGCTCTATCGAGCCGGCCCGCCCGTCTGCAGCCGGCCGCTGTAGCCCTCCCGGCTGGACAGCACGTCCCTGACTTGCTTTGATCGGTCGATCCACCGGATTCTCCGGACCGGTCCCGCGCGACCGGTGTTCCGCCACCATCGCCTCACAGCCAAGGACCAGGCCCATGACAACTCACGCCATTCGCATCCATCAGACCGGCGGCCCCGAGCATATGCGCTGGGAAGAGGTTGAGGTCGGGGCGCCGAAGCCCGGCGAAGTGACGCTGCGCAACACCGCCTGTGGCGTCAATTTCATCGACACCTATCACCGCTCCGGCCTCTATCCGATGAACCTGCCGAGCGGCCTCGGCCTGGAAGCGGCCGGCGTGGTCGAAGCGGTCGGCCCCGACGTCAACGGGTTGGAAGTCGGCGACCGCGTCGCCTATTGCTCGGCCCCGATCGGCGCCTATGCCGAGCGCCGCAATTCCCCGGCCGAGCGGCTGATCAAGATCCCCAAGGAAATCGACGACAAGACCGCCGCCGCCATGATGCTGCAGGGCATGACAACGGAATATCTCATCCGCCGCACTTATGCAGTAAAGCCGGGCGACTTCGTGCTGCTGCATGCGGCGGCCGGCGGTGTCGGCCAGATCGCCACGCAGTGGCTCAAGCATCTCGGCGCCACCATCATCGGCACGGCGGGCTCGCCGGAGAAACTGAAGATTGCCGCCGATCTCGGCTGCCATCACGTCATCAACTATCGTGAAGGCGACTGGGTCTCCAAGGTCAAGGCGGCCAGTGGCGGCAAGGGTGTACATGTGGTCTATGACGGCGTCGGCAAGGACACCTTCATGCCCTCGCTCGATTGCCTGCGGCCGCGCGGCTATATGGTGACCTATGGCAATGCCTCCGGCCCGGTGCCGGCGATCGAACCTTTGCTCCTGTCGCAGAAGGGCTCGCTCTTCCTCACCCGCCCGACCCTGATGGCCTATACCGCCAGCCGCGAAGACCTCGAGCTTTCCGCAAAAGCGGTGATCGACGTCATCACCAAGGGTGTGGTGAAGATCAACGTCAACCACACCTACGCGCTGAAGGATGCGGCGCAAGCCCATCGCGACCTCGAAGGCCGCAAGACCACGGGCTCCGTGGTGCTGTTGCCGTAAGGCAGCACCTTCTCCCTTGTCGTAACGAACGAGCTAATTGCCCCTTCTCCCCCTCCCCCGCGAGGGGGGAGGGGGGGTAACTCGCATCTCGTCCCCCATCATCAAACCGTCATCAAGCGCGCTTATACGGGCGGTCTTGCCTTTGCTTACAGGGGACTTACATGCCAGCTCTGTCATCGCGGCCCCGGCACCGCCTGTTCTCCCGCCTTGCCGTCCTGCTTGCCACCACCACCTTCGTTTCCGGTGCTGCACTTGCCGCCTCGAACAGCGTGCAGATCATTGACAGCCAGGATCCGGCGCTGAAGCTCGGCACCGTCAATTTCCCCGGCGGCAAGACCGTCAACCTCACGGTCGGCATCGGTTCCTCGCTCTATCACGCCAAAAGCGATGCCAAGAACCTGTTCTGGTCGATCACCGATCGCGGCGCCAATATCGATTGCGGCGATGACGTCCAGCAGGTGACCGGCCTCAGCGCGCAGCAGATCTGCATGGGTGATGACAAGGGCAAGGTCTTCCCCTTCCCCAACTTCTCCCCGAGCATCGCCCGCATCGAGATCGAGAAGGATGGCAGCTTCAAGGTGCTGCAGATGATCAAGCTCGCCGATGCCAGTGGCAAGCCGATCACCGGCCTCAGCAATCCCCTGAAGGCAGCCAAGACCGAGAAGGCTTATGGTGCCGATGGCAAGCAGATCGCCTTCGATCCCAACGGCCTCGACACTGAAGGCCTGGTGCAGCTCAAGGATAAGAGCTTCTGGATCGGCGAGGAATACGGGCCGAGCCTGGTTCATGTCGCCGCCGACGGTAAGATCATCGAGCGCCTGGTACCAACCGGCATCGACCAGGATCTCGCCGGCGCCACCTATCCGATCAAGGCGGCCCTCCCGGCGATCATCGCCAAGCGCCAGCTCAACCGCGGCATCGAGGGCATCGCCGTTTCACCCGACGAGAAATACCTCTACGCCATCGTCCAGAACCCGCTCGCCAATCCCGATGCCGCCGCCTACAAGAAGGCGATTGCCACGCGTATCCTGAAAGTCGATCGCGCCGCCGGCAAGGTGATCGGCGAATATGTCTATACGCTCGATGACTACAAGACCTTCCCCGATGACAAGGATGCCAAGCAGGAAAGCGATGTGCGCATTTCCGAGCTGATGGCGGTCGGCACCGACAAGCTGGTGGTGCTGGAGCGCATCGCCAACACCACCAAGCTCAACTATATCGAGGTCGGCAAGGCAACCAACATCCTCGGCACTGCCTGGGACGACAAGGCGACCAGCCCCAGCCTGGAACAGCTCGACCATGACGGCCTCGCCAAGGCCAAGGTCACGCCGGTCAGGAAGAAGCTCTGGCTGATCAGCAGCGACTATCAGAGCCTCCCCGGCAAGCTCGAGGGCATGACCCTGGTCGGCAATCACGATCTCTATCTGATCAATGACGATGATTTCGGCATCGAAGGCGACCATACCCGCATGGTGCACTTGACCGTCAATCCGCCGAAGTTCTGAGGCGGTGGCCCGACGCCAGTATCACCCCTCTAGCTGTCACCCTCGGGCTTGACCCGAGGGTCCACGGAAGAGTTAGCAGTTGCGGCCACCATGGAGCCGACGAATGTCGGCATACCCCGACGGGGTCAAGCCCGGCAATGACAGTTGAGTATGTCGATATTATTCGGCAGGCCGACTCCCGAACCGCTACAGCAAATTCTGCCAGGTGCGGGCGAAGATCTCGTGCATCTTTTCCGAGAGCGGCCGGTCCGACCAGGTCTTGGGATCGATTTGCTTGGCGCGGCTGATATCGTCCTCGAACATTGCGCCCAAGGCTTGCGCTGTCTCGGGACCGAGCACGATGGCATCGATCTCGTCATTATAGAGGATGCTGCGCTGGTCGAAATTCGAGGAACCGATCGCCGACCAGACATTGTCGATCACCACCGTCTTCGAATGCAGCACGATGCCCTGGGTCTCGTAGATCTTCACACCGGCCTCCAGCAAGTCGCCGTAATGCGAATGGGCAACGGCGATGGCCGCCGGTGAATCGCTCTGATCCGGCAGCAGCAGCCGGACATCGATGCCGCGCTTCGCCGCCGCCTCTAATTCCTCCAGCTCCTGATGCGAGGGCACGAAATAGGCAGCACTCAACCAGATCGACTTCTCGGCATTGCGGATGGCGGAAATCAGCGTCACGTAATAGCGCGATATCTGATGGTTTGGCTGGCTGCCGATGATGCGGATCACTTCTTTGCCCGGCGACGCAATTTGCGGATAGAAGTCGCTCTGGTCGATCGGCGGCCCCTTCTGCTCCGCCCAATGCCGGGCAAAGAGATGCTGCAACTGCGCCACCACCGGTCCCTCGATCTGGATATCGGTATCGCGCCAGTGCTCCGGCAAGGCACCCTCCGGCTTCTCGATCTTGCCGAAGGTCATGCTCTGATACGAGGTGCTGAGATTGACGCCACCGATGACCGCCAGCTTGCCATCGACGATCAGGATCTTGCGATGGTCGCGGCTGTTCAGTGAATAGCCGTTTTTGGCAGCGAGCGGGTCGATGGGATTGAACTCGACCAGGGTCACGCCGGCTTTGCGCAGCTTGTCGAAAAAATTCCGTGGCGTGTTCAGCGAGCCATAGCTGTCATAGATGACATTGACAGCGACACCCTGCCGGCGCTTCGCAATCAGCAGGTCGCTGAGCTTCCGGCCACCGGAGTCGATGTTCTCCAGCGTGTAGTATTCGAGATTGATGTGATTGCTGGCGCTGTCGATCGCAGCGAAAATGGCGCGGAAGGATTGCGGCCCGTCATGCAGCAGGATCGTGCGGTTGCCTGCCACCAGCGGACTTTCCGAGACCGCCTGCTCGATCGCCAGGTGACGCTGCAGCATGCCGCTATCGCCGGCCTCGCGGGTGATATGGGCGAGGATTGCCTTGCTGCGGTCTTCGGAAAGCGGACCGTCCGCATCCTCAATTTGCGGCGTCGCGGCAGAAGCCGATTTCGCCAATTCGTGATCGACATCGGGAATCTCGGCGCAGCCGCTGACGAGAACCGTCACGGCAAGAACGAGGAAATACGACAACAGGGCTCTTCCGGCCCAAGCGACAAGGCAGCGCATGAAGGAAGCATGAGCGCGGGCAAAGGCGAAGGCAAGTTCAGCAAATAAGCGTGCCGATCAAAGCTGCTTGAACGGCATCGCCGGCTAAGACTGTTGTCCCTTTTTCACAAAAATGTCGGCCGCGCATGTCCAACGGCATGCGCGGCCTTCACAGGATCAGTGGTTATAGCCGAGCTGCTCAGACGCCAGCCGGCAGGCCGGTCAGGTAACCGACGACGCCACCGAGCTTGCCGCGGCTATCGGCATAGTTCTGCTTGATCAGCGGTTCGAGCTTTTCATAGACCTTGGCATGCAAGCCGCCGGTGACAGCACCCGAGGTCGCATCCTTCTTCAGCTCCCAGTCGCCGGCATGCTGGAAGTTGCTCATCACATAGGTGAAGCCGTTCACCTCGTCGACCGCCTGCAGGCCCGTCGATTCCGCGCCGGCCGGGGTCGAGAGGATGCGGGCGAGTTTCTTGGTATCGACATTGAAGGCCCAGAGATAGTTGTTCACATGGAGCCCGCTATCTTCGCCGATGAAGAGGGTGCGGAGCTTTTCCGAGAACTTGATGTTATCCGGATTGGCGATCTTGTCGGGATTGGCGAGATTGCCGGTGGCATCCGCTTCCTTCAGATCCTCGCCCACCAGCTCGGCAACCGCCGCCATGGTGACCGGAACCCACTCGCTGTTGATCGCCGCCCCAGTATCGTCCTTCTGGCCGCCGGTCATGTTGAGGCCATAGACGGCGCCGGCCTGCGGGCCCTTGACCGAGATGCCGCCCGAGCCGTTCGTCATTTCCTTGCGGATATAGCTCATGGCCGAATAGGCGATCTTGTCCTTGGCATTGACCGTCGTGCCTTCCATCTTGGTGAAGCCCAGGCTGCCGCCCTTGAAGGCGGCATAGCGATGGGTCTCGAGGAAGGCCGCCGCCTTCTCCTGGCCGGGGACGAACTTGACCCAGTTGGTCTTGCCGCTGAAGGGGATCTTGGTGAAGCTGGCGTCATTGGGATCTTCCCATCTCGCCTCGACGATATCGGCCGCCTTCAGCTTGTCGGCAAGATCCTTGATCTCATCGCTGGTGGCGTGGCCGAGCAGGATCCAGGTGAGATCGGCCGAGCCGCCATTTTCTTCAGTCTTCTGGTTCCACTTGGCGACATAAAGCGAACCGGCGCCAAGATCGCGCGCCTTGTCGGCGACGAACATGAAGAGACCGCCATTGGTGGCATCGTCACCCATCAGCACCGTGCGCTCATCCGGCATCACCTGCACCAGCTCGTGGGAAATGCGGCCGAGGCAATAATGCTTGACGATGCTGCCGGTGCCATCGGCATTCACCGTCACTTCCGGCAGGTGGTTGTAGTGATAGGGATTGGCCTTGTTGGCATCGCCAAAGAGGTTCTGGCTGAAAGCATGGAACTGCTTGTCACCGGCGATCTTGGTGGCGTCGGATTCATATTCCTCGCTGGAGAGATGGGTGTTCCAGGGCGAGATGCTGGCGCCGCAGGTAATCCAGAGACCGTTCACGCCGGAGGTATCGACATTCGAATACTTCACCAGCTTGAGGGCGCCGGTTTCCTTGTTCTGGTCCAGCGTCAGCACGGCGATCGGCGACGGCAGCTGGCCATAGACGTCATTACCCGCCGCATCGCGGCTGGTATATTCGAACTGCACCACGGCGAAGACGGGATTGCCGGTGACGCCTTCGACCTTGGCATTGTCGAGCTTGATCAGGCTCATGCCATCCGGGCAATCGGAGAAGAATTGCGGCTTGGTCGCCTCGGTCGAGGACGGGTCGAGGATCGGCTTGTTGTTGATGTCGTAATAGCCGCCGGCGATCACCGTACCGCCCTTGCCGTCCGGCACCGCAGCGCCGCTGATGAAGAACGGGTCATACTGCAGCTTGTAATCCTGCGCCGTGCCATCCGCGAATTTCACCGCCAGGCTGGAGCCGACCGTGGTCGTTGCCATCGCCGCCGCATCATCCAGGCCGGGTGCCGCCATGGCCATGAATTCGGCCGAGACCACCTTGGCGGTTGCCGCGGCGAGCGCCGTCGAGGACAGCAGCGAACCGGCAAAGGAGCCGGCAAGCGGCAACAGGGGTACGCCGGCGATCAGCCGAAGCGTTTGGCGGCGAGCAGTATCAATGGCTTGCGTCATGACTGAAGATCCCGATCAGTGAAGGTGAAAGCCGCAAATGCCGACAGGGGAAGACACCGGGACAACCGGGTCCCGGTGCTTGTCAGCTTTTGGACAGGTTCGACCCTAGCGAGCGGGCATGACGTGGATGTTATGACTGTGTGACGAAACCGTGTCAGGCAGCGGGAGGGTCAGGCGCCGAGATAGACCGCCTCGACATTGTTGCCATCGGGATCGATCAGGAAGGCGGCATAGTAATCGGCACTGTAATCGGTGCGGATCCCCGGCTTGCCGTTATCGCTGCCGCCGGCCTTGAGACCGTCCTTGTAGAAGCGGTCGACGGCGCTGCGGCTCGCCGCCTGAAAGGCGATATGGCTGCCGCCTTTCGCCTTTGCGGACTTGTAGAGCCAGAGCGCCGGCGCGCCCTTGGGACCGAGGCCAGCACCGCTCTCATCCTGCGATGAGAGGACATGGCCCAGGCCACCCAATGCCGCCTGATAGAACTTGGCGCTGGCGGCGACGTCTTTCACCTGCAAACCGATATGATCGTACATGATGCGCTCACGCTTCTTCAGTGGAAGGAGCGCGCAGCTTAGGGGGGCTGGCGCCAATCGTTCTTGGCGATTCTTGCGGTCAGGCGTTGACGATTAGCGCTGCCGGAATTGCGTGCCACCTGGCGGAAGCGACGCGGCGATTGGCCGGCGGCGCGGTGGAAGCTGCGGACGAAATTGGAGAGATCCTCGAAGCCGACATCGAGCGCGATCTCAGTGACCGGCTTGGTACCGTCGACCAGCATCCGGGCGGCGCGGGCCAGACGCGAGCGGATCAGATATTGATGCGGCGTGACACCCAGCACCGCGGCAAACACGCGCAGGAAGTGAAAGCTGCTGAGACCGCTTTGCGCCGCCGCTGTCTCCAATGTGACCGGCTCCTCGGCATGCGCTGCGATCCAGGCGGCCGCCTCGATGGCGCGGCGGCGGTCGAGCGCTGTCGGTTTGGCACGCGATCGCACCGTCTGCGTGTCGGCTTGCTGATCGGCAATAAGGTCGACGAAGCGCGCCGCCAGCATCATACCGACTTCATCGAGGCCGAGATCGCTGCGCCCCTCCGCTGCGGCCTGGCCGAGCTGGCCCAGCACCATCAGCTCCGAGACCGGCGGCACCCTTCCCGCCCGCCACAAGGCCGTCTTGTCGCTGAGGCTCTCGAACAAGCCCGGGCCGAAATGGAAAGAGAGGCATTCGTCGCCGCAGACATGTTCATGGCTGCATTGATAGTCGTCGCCGGGATAGCCGACCACAAAGGCGCCGGGCACGAGATCGGCGGAGCTGCCGCGGCTGTGATAGCCGAAGGCACCGCAGCGCACGAAAGAGAGCGAGAAGCTGCGATGGTGCTCCGTAAAGGGCCGCTCCCCCACCGCCGCCGTGCAGCGATAGTCATAGACCGCGATCGCGGCATTGCTGAAGAGCGTCCTGACCGGCATCCACTCCATCCCTCCGATGGTTCAGCCTAGTCCTGCGGGCCGGGCCTTTCCAGTCCCAGCTAGCCCGGCCACCGCGCCGCAAACTTGGAGAATCTTGCGGCAGGGAGACTGTCAGAATTCACTTGAACAGGCTGATCACCGCCACGGCCGCGATCAGGGTCAGCGCGACATAGCGGAAGGCATGCTCGCTGGCGAAGCGAAAGCCGCGGGCACCGAGGGCGAGGCCCAGGGCATAGACCGGCATCAGCACCAGCGAGAGCGCGATCACCTGGCCGGTGAACAAGCCGTTCCAGATCATGGTGGCGATGAGGGCCACGGTCATCAGGCCGAAATAGGCGATGACATTGGCCCGCGCGGTGATGGCATTGGCCTGGCCGCCGAGCCAGAACAGGATGACCGGTGGGCCGCTGAGACCGATCGCCCCCGACATCAGGCCGGAAACGGCGCCCACCGCCAGGCTGACGAAGCGATTGGGCTCGCCCTGATAGCGCAGGCCGAAGGCCATGACGATCGCCATCCCCAGGATCAAGACCGCCATGACATGGCGCAGCAGCACCGGGTCAACCACCTGCAGCAGATGGACCCCGAGTGGCATCAGCACGACGGCGCCGAGGAACAGCGGGATCACCTCGCGCCAGCGACATTGCTTCATCGCCGGCCGCAGCATCGGCAGACTGGTGACGGCATCGACCAGATTGAGGATCGGCACCGCAACCACCGGGCTCAAAAAGGCGCTCAGCACCGGGATCATGATCATGGCGCTGCCGAAGCCGGTGAGGCCCCGCACCAAAGCGGCACCGAAGGTGGTCAGCACGATCCAGATGAACCAGCTTTCATGCAGTGCCGCGAAATCGAGCTGCCCGATAAAATCAGCCATTTCTTATCGTGGCAATCCAGCCCCTGTGGTCGAGGTGACCGCCACGCTCCCCCTCTTGCACCAGCCGTTACCCGGCCGGCGTGACGATCAGCCCAGTCTGATCGCCTCCCATCTTAACGCCGATCGATCGAAGCGCTTGGCAAAACTTGCGCAAAGCAAAAGGGCGGCACCAGTGGCACCGCCCTTTTTTCGATCAATCCGCCGATGCTTACTGGTTCATCGACTGGAAGAAATCGTCGTTGGTCTTGGAATGCTTCAGCTTGTCGAGCAGGAACTCCATCGCATCGGTGACGCCCATCGGCATCAGGATACGGCGCAGCACCCACATCTTGCTGAGCGTCGCCTTGTCGACCAGCAGCTCTTCCTTACGGGTACCCGACTTGGTGATGTCGATGGCCGGGAAGGTGCGCTTATCGCTGAGCTTGCGGTCGAGGATGATTTCCGAGTTACCGGTGCCCTTGAATTCTTCGAAGATGACTTCGTCCATGCGGCTGCCGGTATCGATCAGCGCGGTCGCGATGATGGTGAGCGAGCCACCCTCTTCGATGTTACGCGCGGCACCGAAGAAACGCTTCGGCCGCTGCAGCGCATTGGCATCGACACCGCCGGTCAGCACCTTGCCGGATGACGGCACAACGGTGTTATAGGCGCGCGCCAGGCGGGTGATGGAGTCCAGCAGGATGATGACATCGCGCTTGTGTTCGACCAGGCGCTTCGCCTTCTCGATCACCATTTCCGCGACCTGCACATGGCGTGATGCGGGTTCGTCGAAGGTCGAGCTGACGACTTCGCCCTTCACCGAACGCGCCATGTCGGTGACTTCTTCCGGTCGTTCGTCGATCAGGAGAACGATCAGATAGGCTTCCGGATGATTGGCGGCGATCGAATGGGCGATGTTCTGCAGCATCACCGTCTTACCGGTGCGCGGCGGCGCAACAACGAGTGCGCGCTGGCCCTTGCCGATCGGGCAGATAAGATCAATGACCCGGCTGGTGATGTCCTTCTTGGTCGGGTCCTGGTTTTCCATCTTCAACCGCTCATCGGGATAGAGCGGCGTCAGGTTGTCGAAGTTGATGCGATGGCGGAGTTTGTCCGGCTCATCGAAATTGATCTTGTTGACTTTGAGCAGCGCGAAATACCGCTCGCCATCCTTGGGCGCGCGGATCTGCCCTTCAACCGTATCGCCGGTGCGAAGGCCGAAACGGCGCACCTGGCTGGGGCTGACATAGATGTCATCGGGACCCGGCAGGTAATTCGCTTCCGGGCTGCGCAAGAAGCCGAAACCGTCTTGCAGGATTTCCAGCACGCCATCGCCGAAGATCGCGGTGTCATTGTCCGCGAGCTGCTTCAGGATCGCGAACATCATGTCCTGGCGCCGCAGATTGCTGGCATTTTCTACCTGCAAGCTCTCGGCAAATTCCAGGAGCTCGGCGGGGGTCTTACGCTTAAGGTCTTGAAGATTCATAAGATGTCTGAAGACGTTTTCTGGGGGGTTGAGCCAGGCTGTGACCAATCGTCAAAGCATGACCAAAGAAGCGGGACGGACTTCCCGTCGGCCGAATGAACAGGTCCGATCGTCGATTACCCTTCCAACTTCCTGAATGCCTTTCACGGCACACAGTTTTTCGTCTTGTCAGCTAGGAAGCGAGAAAAGGTAGGTTTGGCCCCATCCCCAAGGCCTGTTTCGCATGTAATGCGAAATGGCCGTTTCTGTCAAATGGAGAATGGGTGACCGTTCCGGCACCCGGGGAGAGTGCCGATCAAGAACAAAACCGTCGGGTTTTATTTGAACTGGCGAGTTCAGAATTTCAAGGGGCGATTTGCGCCTGACTTAAGAAAAGTTTGGCAGCAGCGTCGGCTCGGCCGCGATCGGCAAATTCCAATACCGGCATCTTCGCGTCAGGTTGATGGACCATGATCGGCCCTGAAAACCCGTGCTCTCGAATCCTGGCATCCAGCGGACACAGCCGATCACCATGTCATTGCAGCCCAGCGTTCATTCCTCATCCTCCTGGCCCTCGACTTCCCTGGCCCCGCACGGCCAATCCGCGAAGGAGACAGGAGAAGAGGCCCTGGGCCGACACGCGCGACGCCTGTTTGACCGCTATATCCGGCACCGCCGACACGAACCGGATCTGCAATTCCTCTATCTGCCGGGCATGCCGACGGTATTGGATATCGGCCGCTGCCTTTATTGGTGGGGCCTGACCTCCGGCCGGATCGAACGCGAATGCGGTGTTTCCCGCTGGCGGCAATTGCGCGAGGCCTGGGCCATCACCTGGCAGGAGCAGATCCAGGCCCAGCTTTATTACATGTATGAGCTCTACCGGGCGGAAGAACAGGCGCGAATGGGCGCCTACTTCACCCGCCGCGAAACCAAGAACGGCCTTCTCCGGGCCATTAATTGGGTGACCCGCAACGGCCAAGGCAAGCAGACCGATTTCGGCGACAAGGCGAGCTTCATCGCCTTGCTCCGCCGCCATGCCTTGCCGACCACATCGGTCCTGTTCTCTTGCGACCGGCAAGGTGCCGATCTGACCCTCAGCCCGGCCGGGGCCTTTGAATGCGACCTCTTCGTCAAGGACCGCTATGGCAAGGGCGCACAGGGCGCGAAACTGATCCGCCATATCGGCCCCGGCCGGTTCGAATATGGCGACCAGGAAGTCTCACTGGCGCAATTGATCACCGGCTTGACCGAGCAGTCACGGGAAACGCCTCTCATCGTCGTCGCCCGGCTCGTCAACCACCCGGAACTCGCCGATCTCGCCGAACAATCACTGATCACCTTGCGGGTTTTCACCTGCCTCGATGAAAGCGGCGAGCCAGCCGTGGTCATGGCGATGTTGCGGATCCTCGGCAAGCTGGAGCCGAACTGGCACTCGGAAATCGAATGGGGATCGGCGATCGATCCGGAAAGCGGCCGGATGAGCCTGCTGGTCAGCGATATCCCGCATCAGGATAACGGTCGCTATACCCATCATCCGGTCACCGGCCGCCGGGTCGCCGGCCGCCTTGTTCCCTTCTGGCCGGAGATCAAGCGCGTGGCGGAAGCCGGACACGGGATCGCCAGCGATCGCCTGCTGATTGGCTGGGATATTGCCGTGACACCGGCCGGCCCCGTCATCCTCGAAGCCAATGGTGTTCCCGATTTTGTCTTCCCGCAGCGGGTCCATCGCCTGCCGATCGGCGAAACCCGCTTCGGTCGCTTGATCGCCCCGTATCTCGACCGGCTCGAGCAATCGATCGATCGGCTGCCAGCGGATCAACGCAAGGAAGGTGGACGCAAATAGCTCACGGCCGAAAGGTTCAGAACGGCTTCACGATCACCAGGATGACGATGAGGATCATCAAGACCGTCGGCACTTCATTCATGATACGATAGAACTTGGCATCATGCTTGTTTTCGTCGCGGGCAAAGGCCTTGCGCCACTTCGAATAAGCGGCATGGATCAGCTGCATCAGGATGACGAGGGTGAACTTGGCGTGGAACCAGCCCTCGGTCCAATGGTGGCCGAGCCAGAGCAGCAACAGGCCGAAGATCCAGGTGGCGATCATGGCGGGATTGATGATGCCCCGCATCAGGCGCCGCTCCATCACCTTGAAGGTCTCTGAGAGTTCGGAACCGGGCTTGGCCCCGCAGTGATAGACATAGAGCCGCGGCAGATAGAGCATGCCGCACATCCAGGCGATGACGGAAACGATATGCGCCGCCTTGATCCAGTCGTAATAGGCCATGTCGTAAGTCCCCGATCGATGATGAGTGCCGGATGCTTCTGACGAAGCAGGCGATCAGATGTGCAGTTGTTATCCGGCTGCAGCAGCGATGCAACGCGACCCGGTGGCGCATCCGGCTTCACTGCTGGCGATCTTGACGTTGTCATCACGGTTCACCGCCGCGCGTACCACATTGGCAAGGCCGGCAATGAAATCCCGATCGGCATTGACCGTGGGGACGCGCACATAGGCGGCGGCATGATGCTCCATCGCCAGATGCCGGTATTCGATATCGAGCTCGACCAAAGTCTCCGAATGCTCCGAGACGAAGGCAACCGGCACAACGACGATGGCTTTTCCGTCATCCGCTGCCTGGCGGATGACATCGTCGGTCGCCGGCCCGACCCATTCCAGCGGTCCGACCCGGCTCTGGAACGCCGTGATCCACTGCGTCTTCGGCAGCGACAAGGCCGCGGCAATGGCACTGACACCGGCCTCAACCTGGGTGACATAGGGATCGCCGGCATCGACGATCTTCTTCGGCAGGCCATGAGCGGAAAAGATCACCAGCGGTTCGGCATCCGGCGCCAGTCGCTTTGCTTCGGCGAGACCAGCCACGGTTCCCCGCGCCACTGCAGCGATGAAGCCGGGTTCGGTCGGATAACAGCAAACGAGCTTGGTCGATACTTGCAACCCCTGCCGCTTGGCTTCGCTTTGCCACAGGCGATAGGAGGAGGCTGTCGTGGTGGTCGAGAATTGCGGATAGAGCGGCAGCAGGATCACTTCATCGGGTGAGAAGGCCTTCACCGCCTCCACCACCTCGGTCGTCATCGGATGCCAGTAGCGCATGCAGATGAAAGTCTTCACCCCGCCCAGATCGGCAAGGCCGGCGGTCAGTGCTTGCGCCTGTTCTTCGGTATTCGGCAGGATCGGCGAACCGCCGCCCATCTTCTCATAGATCTCGGCGGCAATCGGCGCCCGGCGGCCGGAAATCAATTTAGCGATTAGCCAGCGGAACGGATTGGGCAGGCGGATGATGGCCGGATCATAGAACAGGTTGAACAGGAACGGTCGCACCGCCGTCGCCTTGTCCGGACCCCCGAGATTGAACAATACCACCGCAATGCGCCGATTGGACATTTTCCCGGTTTACCTCATTCCAGAGGCGATTAACTCATTTCAAGTTAATCGCTGTTTTCACCCCCGGATCAGGGCAGCCAATTGGGCGACATGTTCCGGCGGGGTTTCCGGCACGATGCCGTGACCCAGATTGAAGATATAGGGACGACCGGCGAAGGTATCGAGCAGCCGGGTAACGGTGGTCTTCAGGGCCTCACCACCAGCCACCAGGATCTGCGGGTCGAGATTGCCCTGCAAGGCGACAGGGCCCGGCAGATGCTGGGTAGCCCACTCCGCCGGCACGCCGGTATCGAGCCCGAGCCCCTGCATGAAACCAGCCTTGGCGAAATCGAGATAGCCCGCCCCTACGGCCCGGGGGAAGACGATGACCGGGATTTCCGGATGGCGCTGGCGCAGCCTTTCGGTGATGGCCTGCATCGGCTGCAGCGAATAGCGCAGCATGGTGGCATGATCGAGGGCGCCGGCCCAGGAATCGAACAATTGCACCGTTTCCGCTCCGGCCTTGATCTGGGCGGAGAGATATTCGACCGTCGCCTCGACCAGCAGATCGATCAGCCGCTGGAACAAGGCCGGCCGGGTATAGATCCAGCTCTTGGCAGCGGCATAGTCGCGGCTGCCCTTGCCTTCGATCATGTAGCTGGCAACCGTCCAGGGTGCGCCGGCAAAACCGATTAAGGTGGTTTCACCCGGCAGTTTAGCACGCAGACCGGCGACCGTCTCATAGACTGGCGCCAGATGCCGGTGCAGGCCGTCGAGGCTGAGGCTGCGCAACTCATCTGCCGGGTCCAGGGCATCCAGGAGCGGTCCGCGGCTTTCCTCGAAGCGCAGGGCCTGGCCCAGCGCATGGGGCACGACCAGGATGTCGGAAAACAGGATCGCCGCATCCATGCCGAAGCGCCGGATCGGCTGCAGCGTCACCTCGATGGCGAATTCCGGGTTGTAGCAGAGATCGAGGAACGAGCCCGCCTTGGCCCGCAGAGCCCGATATTCCGGCAGATAGCGGCCGGCCTGGCGCATCAGCCAGAAGGGCGGCCGCTTCAGGGCCTCGCCACGCAGGCTGCGCAGCAGCGTCTTCTCGGTCGAATTCATGGCACTCCCATCGGCCCATTCCGGCGCCCGGAGCGGGCTGGAAGGGGCGAAGTCTAAACAGCGGCGGTCACAGATGCTCTGGTCATAACGTCGCGGTCTCTTTCCGACAACCGGGTTCCGATCCTGGGACCGGATATCCGAACGGTTTTCTCTAGATCGGTTGGCACAGTCTTTCCCAGTCGGACCGTTCCACCTCCTCTTCCTCCCTTCTTAGAATCTGAATCTTTAGTAGTGGCGATAGTAGTAGGCTGAATCCTGTGGATTCCCGTGTTTCCGGTTTATCCGCAGCGCGCCTGTGGAAAAGCATCGACTTTTTGCGCCCGACTTATCCACGTGTTGCTGTGGATCATTTCTGTATAAGCCTGGATATCTGCTGCTGGGGAAAAAAGGCAAAGTGAGGAAAAGTGGGGCTACCAGCTTATCCACCGGATTACCGCTCTGCCGATCGCAGGTTGATCCTGGGCATAAGCAATGCGATGAAAACGGAATAAGGGTCGGTTAATGGGGACTGAATCCGGTTATCGACAGGAATCGCTTTTTATCCCCAAAAAAAGCCGCTTTTTTCCACAGCTAAGTTGTGGAGCACTGGAACCTTTAGGCAAAGGGTTACCTGTGCCAAGGTTGAAACGATTGAAGCTCGCCAAACAGTGTGAGTCTGAACGGGGAAGGACGGTTTAGGATGGCTGCCATGGATCAGGACCTGAAAGACCAGCAGAGCCCGACTTTCCATATCCACCTGGTGTCGGATGCCACCGGCGAGACCATCAACAGCGTCACCCGCGCCTGTCTGGTGCAGTTCGAGAATATCCAGCCGATCGAACATAGCTGGACGCTGATCCGCACCCCTGGCCAGATGGAGAAGGTGCTGAATGGTATTTCCCAGAATCCCGGCCTGGTCCTCTATACGGTGGTCAATGAGAAGCTGCGGATCACCCTCACCGAAGGCTGCCGCCAGCTGAGTGTCCCTTATGTGCCGATCCTCGACCCGATCATCGCCGCTTTGGGTGCCCATTTTGGCCAGCAGGCCCGTGGCCAGTCGGGCCGCCAACATGAATTGGATGCCGGCTATTTCGACCGCATCGAGGCGATGAATTTTGCCCTCTCGCATGATGATGGTCAGTCCAGCCGGTCCTATGCCGAGGCGGATGTCATTCTGGTCGGCGTGTCCCGCTCGTCCAAGACCCCGACCTCGATCTACCTCGCCAATCGTGGCATCCGCGCTGCCAATGTGCCGATCGTGCCGGGCTGTCCGCTGCCGCCGGAACTGTTCCTGGTCAAGCGGCCGATGATCGTCGGTCTCACCAAGGATGCCAGCCAGCTGGTGCAGATCCGCCGTAACCGCCTGCAGATGATTGCCCAGGACGAGGAGACCGATTACGTCGACATTGCCGCCGTGCGTGAGGAAGTGGCGATGGCGCGCCGGCTCTGCACCGATAACGGCTGGCCGGTGATCGATGTCACCCGCCGCTCGATCGAGGAGACCGCGGCGACGGTGATGCAATACCTGCAGGAACATCGCGACCGGCTGCATATCGAGATCAGCGGCAGCGAATCCCACCGCCTGCAGGCGCGCTGAATGAGCCTGGTTCTGGCTTCCGGCAGCGCCATCCGCGCTCAGCTGTTGCGTCAGGCCGGGCTGGATTTCGCAGTCGAAACTGCTGCCGTGGACGAAGCCGAGATCAAGCTCAGCCTGAAAGCCGAAGGTGTCGCGATCGAACGTGTGGCGGAAGCATTGGCCGAGGCCAAGGCCAGTCGGGTTGGCGCCCGTTATGCCGGCAGCCGGCTTGCCATCATCGGTGCCGACCAGATGCTGGAGATCGAGACCACCTGGCTCGATAAGCCGCGTGATCGGATGGAAGCGCGCGAACACCTCCGGTTGTTGCGCGGCAAATCCCACCGCCTGGTCTCCAGCGTCGTCGTCATGCTGGGCCAGGAACGGGTGTGGCACCACACCGCCAGCGCCTATCTCAAGATGCGCCCTTTTTCCGACACCTTCCTCGACCACTATCTCGACGCAGCACCCGGTGCCTTGAGCTCGGTCGGCTGCTATCAGTTGGAGGGGTTGGGGCTGCAGCTTTTCGACCGCATCGACGGCGATTACTTCACGATCCTCGGCCTGCCGCTGCTGCCCCTGCTGGGCCAGTTGCGGCAGCTGGGCCTGATCGAGAGCTAGATTATCGGGGGCCAGATTTGAGCAGCAATGATCCGTCCACGCTTCATACCCTCTCCGGCAAATCGCTGATCGCCGGGGTTTTCGGTTGGCCCGTCAGCCATTCGCGTTCGCCGCGCCTGCATGGTTTCTGGTTGCGGCAATACGGTATCGATGGCGCCTATATCCCCTTTTCCACGCCGCCGGCGCAGTTCGAACCGGCCTTGCACAGCCTCGCCATGCTGGGTTTTCGCGGCGCCAATGTCACCCTGCCGCATAAGGAAGCTGCCTTCGATCTGGTCGATGAGCGCACTGAACGGGCGAGCCGGATTGGTGCCGTCAATACCGTCATCGTGCGCGAGGACGGCACCTTGTTGGGCGACAACACCGATGGCTTCGGTTTCGTCGAGCATCTGAAAGCGAGTGCGCCGGAATGGCGGCCGCAAGCCGGTCCCGCCGTGGTGCTGGGTGCCGGTGGCGCAGCGCGCGCCATCATCACGGCATTGCTGGAAGCCGGCGTGCCGCAGATCCGCCTCGTCAACCGCACCCGCGACCGGGCCGGCCAGGTGGCGGCGGCGATCGCACTGCAGAGCTACGAGGGCAAGCTCTTCAAGGGCCGGGTGAAAGTCGAAGACTGGGAACGGCGTGAAGCCGTGCTGGAAGGTGCGGGCCTGCTGGTCAATACCACCCAGCTCGGCATGACCGGCCAGCCGCCGCTGGAGATCGACCTTGCCGCTTTGCCGCTCGAGGCCATCGTCGATGACATCGTCTATGTACCGCTGGAAACGCCGCTGCTGGCGGCAGCGCGGCAGCGCGGCAACCAGGTGGTCGACGGGCTCGGCATGCTGCTGCATCAGGCACGGCCGGGTTTTGCCGCCTGGTTCGGTACCGAGCCGGAAGTGACGCCGGCTTTGCGGGACTTCGTCTTCGCCGATATCACCGGAGTGAAATGAACCGGGGCGAAATAATCTGCCCGATGCGGTTCTGCCGCGGGGGCTGAAGGAGGAAAGCTGCTGTCATGATGGTGCTCGGCCTCACCGGTTCGATCGGCATGGGCAAGTCGACGGCAGCGCGGATGTTCCGTCGCCACGGCATCCCCGTCCATGATGCCGATGCGGCGGTGCATCGCCTACTCGGCAAAGGTGGGGCCGCCGTGCCGCTGATCGCTGCGGCCTTTCCCGGTACCGTCATTGCCGGCCGGGTCGATCGCCCGGCCCTCGGCGCCAAGGTCTTCGGCAATCCCAAGGAATTGCGCCGGCTGGAAGCCATCCTGCATCCGTTGGTGCAGGCCGCGACCAAGCGGTTCCTGCGGCGCCAACAGGCCCGGCGCCGCAAACTGGTGGTGCTCGACATCCCGCTGTTGTTCGAGACCGGCGGCGAAAAACGCTGCGATGCTGTTGTCGTCGTCACCGCCCCGCGCAACATCCAGCGTGCCCGCGTGCTGGCGCGGCCCCGCATGACACCGGAACGTTTCGCCGAAGTGGAGCGCCAGCAGATGCCCGATGCGGAAAAACGCCGTCGCGCCGATTTCATCATCGAGACCGGGCATGGCTATCGCCCGGCTTTGCGCCAGCTTCACCAGATCCTCGCGCGCGTGACCACGCAGGCAAGTCGCCGCGCGATGCCGCTTCTGGGCCGGCAGCGGAAGAGGCGGCTGCCATGACCCTGCCACCATCGACGCTGCCATCATCCACATTGCCGCTGTCCGACAAGGCGAAAAGTTTCTGGTCGCAACAGCGCCAGTTCGGGCCGATCGGCGTCTTCGATTCCGGCCATGGCGGCCTCACCGTTTTGCGGGGTCTGGTCGACCGGCTGCCGCGCCAGCCCTTCATCTATCTTGGCGATCATGCCCATGCGCCTTATGGCCCGCGTACCGGGCCGGAGATCTATGAACTGACACGCCGCGCGGTGGAGCAACTTTTCGCGCTGGGCTGCGGCCTGGTCGTGCTGGCCTGCAACACCGCCTCTGCCGTCGCCTTGCGCAAGCTGCAGCAGGAATGGCTGCCGGCGGCCTATCCCGAGCACCGGGTGCTGGGCGTGCTGGTGCCAATGGTGGAAGCGCTGGCCCGCACCAATTGGTACAGCGAGACACCCGGCCCGGAAGCGCCGCAGGCGCCGGCGGAAATGATCGCTGTCTTCGCCACACCGGCGACGGTGACGGCGGCCTCCTATGTCGATGAAGTGAAGAAACGCGCACCCCGCGTCGCGGTGCTGCAGCAGGCCTGCGCCGATCTCGTGCCGCTGATCGAAAGCGGTGCCGATGACGCCGTGATCAAGCCGCATGTCGACCGCTATGTGGCGGAATTGCTGGCGGTTGCTGCGCTGCTGCATCCGCAATGGCCGGTGCCGAACAAGGCAGTCCTCGGCTGCACCCATTACCCGCTGATCCAGCATCTGTTTGCCGCGGCCTTGCCGCCGGAAACCGAGATCCTGTCGCAGCCGAAACGGGTGGCGGAAGCGCTCATCTCCTATCTCTGGCGCCATCCCGAGTTTCGTCATTTCGCCACCGGGCCGGTGCCGCCGTTGTGCTTTACCAGTGGCGATGCCAGCCGGATTTCCACCCTTGCCAGCCGATTCTTCGGCGGGCATCTTGTTTTTCATCCCATCGGCGAGGCGCCACGTCTCATGGCGCCGCCGGGCTGACATCGACAAAGCGGATCTACGCAGGACATGAGCACAAGCACCGAAACCACCGTCACCGAGACCGCCGGGCCGCCGCGCGAGATCGTGCTCGATACCGAGACCACCGGCTTCGATCCGGTGAGCGGCGACCGGCTGGTGGAAATCGGCTGTCTCGAGCTCATCAATCACGTGGCGACGGGCCGTACCTTTCACGTCTATCTGAACCCCGAGCGCGAGATGCCGGAGGCGGCCTTCAAGATCCACGGCCTCTCCACCGAGTTCCTCAGCGACAAGCCGAAATTCACCGAGGTGGTGGAGAAATTCGTCGCGTTCATCGCGGAATCGCCGCTGGTCATCCACAATGCCGAATTCGACATGAAGTTCTTGAACTTCGAATTGGAGAAGATCGGCCGCAAGGCGATGCCGCTGCGGCGCGCGGTGGATACTGTGAAGATGGCGCGGCAGAAATTCCCTGGCTCGCCGGCCAGCCTCGATGCGCTCTGCAAACGCTTCAACATCGACAATTCCAGCCGCACGCTGCACGGCGCGCTGCTCGACGCTCAGCTGTTGGCCGAGGTCTATCTGGAGCTGCTGGGCGGCCGCCAGGCCGGCCTCGTCCTCGAAGCGGAAGAAATCAGTGCCGATCTCGTCACCGTGCAGACCGGTGCTGCCAATGGCAAACCCTATCGCGCGCCGCGACCGCATGCGGCCACGGAAGAAGAACTCGCGGCCCATGCTGCCTTCATCGCCAAGATGAAGGACGCGCTCTGGCTGCAATGATGACGCGGTTGCGTCTCCGGCATCGCCGCTCCCCGGTCAGCGAAGCTGTCTTCGTTACCGTGATCGCGGTCTTGCCGGCCTGGCTGCTGACACATCTCGATCTCTTTGACAGCGACATCGAACTGCCGCCGCGGCATCTGCTGCGGCTTTTCGGCACCAGTATCACCGGCATCAGCCTGGTCGGCATCTTCGCCTGGTTGCTCGGCCATCTGAGCGGCCTGCTGATCCGGCCGCTGGTCTTTGCCGGCCTGCAACTGCTGGTGGGATTCATCAATCATGAGCTCGCCCTTCAACAGCTCGGCGATCTGTCATCGACCGCGACATCCGGCACGGTCGAGACCGTCTATGTCATGCAGCCGATGATCCCGACCTGGCTGGTCCTCGGCATCCTGGTTTTTCTGACCACGCTGGCCGGGGAACTGCTCTGGCGCCGCTTTTTCGCCCGTTCCGGCATCTGAGCGGAATGTTGTTGGCGCAAGGAAGCCGATAAGAGGTGCGTGCCTGACTTTTCTCACTGGACTGGAATGGTGAGAACCGGCGCCTCCGGCACCACGCCGGTCTCTGCGAGCGAAAAGAACAGCAGCAGGAAAGTCAGGGATCGTTTCGACTTCATGTCCTGATCGGAAACCCAGTACCAGGTGCCGCGATAGGAGACGGCGGTGAAGGGGCCGGCCGGCGGGTTGGGTCCGGAATCAATCCGCACCCGCGGCATGTCGTATTGGCTGGGCTGCGCCGGTACGGTAGGCGTCGGATAGGTGCGGCCGTCGGCGACATCCTTGGCCGGTACATCAATATCGGCCGAAAGCTCCTGCATGATCTCGATCATCGAGCGGGACAGCACGGCAAGCTCATTCGGGCTGCGCTGCAGCGAGCCGTATGCCAGTATCATCTCGCCATTCTCGATGGTGAGGCCGAGGACGGATTTGACGAAGTCGACATCCTGCTGGGTTTGTGGATCGATCTTTTTCGCGAAGACACCGATCGCCGTTTGCTCGTCGCCACGCTTCTCGATCCTGATGCTGAAGGAACGCGAGAGCTGGATGCGCCGAAGGGCATCGAGCAGCGGATAGAATTGCGGATCTGCCGGCCGCCGGGTGCCGCCTTGAGACGTCCTGTTATAAACGCCGTTCAAGGCCCTGACCGTGACCGGCAGCACGACATCCACCGGATAGCCGGCGGCGATCAGGGAGAAGATGGCGCTGGGCGGGATCGGCTGCAGCAGGCTCTGGGCGAATTTCTTGCCGGTCAATGGCGTATAGGAAATCGTCGGTCGGTCATTGTATCCGCCTTGCACGGCAATCGTGCCGGTACCGTTCGGCAAGGTCGTCGTGTTGTTCGGCGAACCGACATTGATGGTGCCGCCAACCTGCGCAGCCTCTTGCAGCGTATAGGCGCTGATCACCGAGGAGACATCCATGAAGGTGGGGCTATCGCCATAGCGCAGGCGCACGATGTTGAGCAGCATCTGATCCTTCCAGGAATCAGACAGGGCATTGGCATAGTCGACACGGTCGCGCGTGACGCTACCCGGCCCGATCGAACTGCAGGCGGCGAGAAATAGCAGGCCGGCAAGAGACAGCTTCAGCTTGCATATCATGTTGGCGCTCGCCCCCGCTGCGGCTGTCGCCTATTCCTCTAACTGGATGGCGATCTTGCCGGCCCGTACCGCGGCCTTGAGGGCAGCGTGATCGCGTTCCGCCTGGTCGGCATAGGCCAGCGCAAAATCGCCCATGGCCTCGTCGAAATCGTCCTTCTTGCCGAGATAGCCGCTGATCATCAGCGGATCGCCGGATTTCGCGTGCGCCCGTGCCAGAACCCATCCACAGGCCTTGCCATATTGCGTCAGCATGGTCTCATCCATCACCTCGACCATCGGCTTTATCTTGGCGTCGCGCAGCTGCCGCATATAACCTTGCCGGCCGTGCTTGCCGGTGACCCATCCGAGGAACACGTCGGATGCCGGCTGGGTCAGCCGTTGGCCCATCACCACGCGCTGGCCGTGATGATCATAGGCGCTCTTGCCGGCATAGGGTTCAAGTACCGACGCCCTGGCTTCCTTGAATTGCAGGAACAACGGCTCGTTGCCGGACGACATCATCAGGAGGACCAGGCATGCTGTGCCGACGCTGCCGATGCCGACGACCTTCACCGCACCGTCCACCAGCTGGTAGCGGTCGAACAATTCGCGGCGATCGTCGCTGAGAGTCTTCCGGTAGTCCAGCAGGCCCTCCTCCAGAATTGAGCGGAATTCGTCTTCGCTCACTTCTTTTGGATGAAAGATCAGCGGTGGTGCATCATGAATGCGGATCTGGCCGCCCACCATCCCGGCGAGCTGGGGATAGGCGAGATCGGAACTGTCTTGCGCGGTTGCCTTGGCGACCCGGTCCTTGATCCGCTGCTTGATGCGCTCGTCATCCGTCAAGCCGATCATGTCCTGATCCGTTATGCGGGCATACCAGATTTCGAGCGGGCTCATCTGCGAATACTCGCGCAGGCGTTTGCGGTAGGCGCGGGCGCAGGTGATCGCCGCATCGCGTCCCGTCTCGTCCGGAAAGCCGTTGCTGCGAGCGGCGAGCACGAAGGAGGCAACAAGCCGCTTGACGTCCCATTCCCAGGGCGCCGGCAGGGTCTCGTCGAAATCATTGATGTCGAAAAGGATATTCCGCTCCGGCGTGGCGAAGCCACCGAAATTCAGCAGATGGCAATCGCCGCAAGCCTGGACGCGCATCCCGCTCGCCGGAGTCTGCGCCAGATCGGCCGCCATGACGGCCGCCGACCCGCGGTAGAAGGTGAAAGGCGATTGCAGCATCCGGCCATAGCGTATGGGAATCAATTGCTCGGCGCGACCCGTGTCGGAAGCCTGCAGGACCGCAAGCGGATCAACCTTGCTTTTGTCTCGCTTCCATTTGGCATGTGAATCGTGTGCAGCCTTGTCCCGCAAGGCTTTGCCCGCCGCCAGCCGCGCTTCGCCCGGGATATGGGCTCGGGCGGTCGGCTCCGCGCTCGGCTCCTGCATGCTATTGTCCGACTTTTCCCGGCGCGACGCCTTCTTCGATATCTTGTCGGACGTCCTCTTGAGGATGAGCGGCGCTGCCGGTGCCTTCTGAACAGCTGCCTGTTCGGGGCCTGAGACGTCCTTTCCGGCTGCGGCCTTGGTGGACGGCTTGCCGCCGCGCTTCTTGTCCTGTTTCATGCTTCGCTCTCCGGTTTTGCCGGACGGCTTGGTTCCGCCAGCCGGCACTCCACCCTTGCACGAGTTATTTATTTAACGACGGTTGGCGTGGCGGCACCTTGACCTAGGTCAAGGGTGCGGATGAAGTGGCAGACGATGCATGGATGTTTTAATCTTTGAACCCTGCGCGCCAGTGGAAACAGCTGAAGCAAGGACGAAAGCATGGAACTCGTGATCCCCGGTATCGCCCAGCTCGGCCTCTTCGTCGGCGCCGCGCTCGTCCTGCTGCTGATCCCCGGGCCGGCGGTGCTCTATATCGTTGGCCGCTCGGTCGAACAGGGCAGAGGTGCGGGTTTTGTCTCGGTGCTGGGTGTACATACCGCGACCCTGGTCAATATCGTCGCTGCTGCCTTGGGTCTCTCCGCCATCCTCGCCTCTTCCGCCCTCGCTTTCAGCGTCATCAAATATGCCGGCGCCGCTTATCTGATCTGGCTCGGCCTCAAGAAGATCTTCGGCTCGGCCGAGGCAGCGGGCGCGATCAAGCTGGCGCGCCACAGCTATGGGCGCCTGTTCCGCGACGGTTTCGTGGTCAATCTCCTCAATCCGAAGACGGCGCTCTTCTTCCTCGCCTTCCTGCCGCAATTCGTCGATCTCAGCCGCGGCCATGTGGCGATGCAGATCGTCTTTCTCGGCCTGGTCTATACCGCGCTCGGTTTCCTGACCGATGGCAGCTATGCCCTGGCCGCCGGCACCGCCGGCAACTGGCTGAAACGCAACCGCGCTTATCTCAAGGTCGAGCGCTATGTCACCGGCACGCTGCTGATCGGTCTCGGCCTCACCGCGGCTTTTGCCGGCAGTCACCGGCAGCGGTAAATGAAAAGGGCCCGCCCCAGCGGGGGCAGGCCCTTTTGCATTCAGCTTTACGCCGGCCTCAATTGACCGTCGGATTACCCTCGCCGCCTTGCTGGCCCGCCAGCTGCTCGCGCTTGTCGCGATAGAGGGCGGCGAAGTCGATCGGGTTGATGAAGAGCG
>DATMUQ010000178.1:0-2077 GCA_035563795.1 Terriglobales bacterium
GCGAGCCGGTCAGCGGCCACGGGCTGGGATCGACCAGATGGTACGGATGATTGGCCTTGTGGGCGCCGTCTGATGCACTCATTTCCACTCTTCCCTTCTCTCACCACCGCATGACACGGCGGCTACATCCCCATTTACCACCCGCCGGATCATCCCCGCCGGGTCGTTCGTGATCAATTTACTGAACTCTTGGTCGCGGTGCCAGTTGCCGGAGCAGCCGTCCCGCTCGTCCCTTCCGCCGTCCCCACCTTGGTCGCATCGCCCTGATCGGCGGCGCGGAAGAAGGTGTAGGACAGGGTCACGTCATTCATCTGCGAGAGCGTCGGATCCTTGGCCATGTCGGCATCGATATAGAAGCTGACCGGCATATCCACCTTCTGGCCCGGCTGCAGCGTCTGCTCGGTGAAGCAGAAGCAGGCGGTCTTGGTGAAATAGCTGGCAAAGGGATCCGGCGAAATATTGTACGTGGCCCGCGCCTTGACCGGGACCTTCTCGAGGTTCTCCGCCTCAAAGAAAGCGAGATAGCTCTTGCCGACCTGGACCACCATCTGGTGCTGCTTCGGCTGGAAGCGCCAGCCGAGGCCCGAGGCGACATCAGCGGTGAAGGTCACCGTCACCAGACGATTGACCGTCTGGGAGGAGTTGGCACTGGCGATGCGCGGCGTGCCCTGATAGCCGGTCACCTGGCAGAACAGGCGATAGAGCGGCACGGATGCATAGGCGAGACCGATCATGCCAAACACCACGCCCGCCAGGATCATCATCACCTGACGGTTACGGCGTTCGCGCTTGGCCCGATCGATCTGCTGCACCATGAGCTCAGCTGCCCTTCAGCTTGACGATGGTGATGGCATAGACCACCACGACGAAGGCGGCGAGCGCCAGCAGCACCGCCCAGTTGCGGCCGCGCTGGCGGCGGCGGCGTTCGGCTTGCACAGCCGGATCTAGCTTGTTCATGTTCTTCACCGGCTCAACCATCGCGCTCACCCGATCACCCCGGCGATCCCACCGGCCTGCAACGCATGCACGAGCGCAATTGCCCGGGCGATGATGCCGGGATTGCAATCGATCATCAGCAGCGTGAAATGCAGGAAGAGGTAGAGCAGCGAATAGCGGAACATGGCGCGCGCCGGCCCCATGATACCCTGCGGGCTCTTCAGCACCCGCCAGGCATGACGGATGAAACCGAGATTGAGCATCACGGCGGCAACCGCATAGACCGGGCCGGCGACATGCAACAGGAACGGCACCAGCGCGATCGGCAGCAGCAACAGGGTATAAACCAGCATCTGCAGCTTGGTGGAACGGGCCCCCGCCACCACCGGCATCATCGGCACGCCGGCCTTGGCATAGTCGCCTTCGCGATAGAGCGACAGCGCCCAGAAATGCGGCGGTGTCCACATGAAGATCAGCAGAAAGAGCGAGATCGAAGCCGAGCTGATATCGCCGGTGACGGCAGCCCAGCCGATCATCGGCGGGAAGGCGCCCGAAGCGCCGCCGATGACGATGTTCTGCGGCGTCCGGCGCTTCAGCCACATCGTGTAGATGACGACGTAGAAAAAGATGGTGAAGGCCAGCAACGAGCCCGCCGTCCAGTTGACGGCAAAGCCCATCAGCAGCACGGAGAGGAAAGCGAGGACGAGACCGAAGCCCAGCGCCTCGGTGGGATCGACATTGCCGGCGGGGATCGGCCGCGACTTGGTGCGCGACATGATCGCGTCGATGTCGCGATCGAACCACATATTGATGGCGCCCGAGGCACCGGCACCGACGGCGATACAGAGGATCGCCACGACCGCGATCAGCGGATGGATCGCGCCCGGCGCCACCACCAGGCCGGCAAGGCCGGAAAAGACGACAAGCGACATCACCCGCGGCTTCAGCAGGGCGATGTAGTCGCTGACCCTGGGTCCAGCAATCGACCCGGAGAGGTCGCGCAGCGACAGCTCAGGGCGGGCAGTCATATGAAGGCTCTCGTCGGCCACAAGAAGTCCAGTTTCAACAAACAATACGCAGAAAACAGCGGCGCCGGGTCAGATCACCTCGGGCGCCAAGCGCGGCGACGGCGGGGAAACCC
>DATMUQ010000179.1:0-5356 GCA_035563795.1 Terriglobales bacterium
GGGCCGTCTCACCGACGCCTGGCGGCAAAAGACCGGCATCGAGGGACCGGCAGTGGTCGCGGTTGCCGTGATCGATGCCCATGCGGTGATGCCGGCGGTGGCGGCGACGCAGCCCGGCGTCATCGTCGGTGCGCTCGGTACTTCCGCCTGCTACATGCTGCTCGACAAGAGCTGCAAGGATATTCCCGGCATCGAAGGGGCGGTGCTCGACGGTGCCATTTCCGGCCTCTGGTGCTATGAATCCGGCCAGGCGGCTTTCGGCGATGTGCTCGCCTGGTTCATCCGCAATTTCCCGCGCGGCGCCGATGAGGCCGCCAGTTTCGCCGCCTATAACGCGGCGGCGGCACAATTGCCCAAGGACGAGATGCGGCCGATCGCCATCGACTGGTGGAATGGCTGCCGCGTGCCGTTGGGCGATTCCGCGCTGAGCGGCCTGATGGTGGGGATGAATCTGCGCCACACCGCGGTCGATCTCTATCACAGCCTGATGGAGGCGCTTTGCTTCGGGGCCCGCCGCATCGTCGATACCTTCACCGATGGCGGGGCTGCGGTGGAGCGGGTCATCCTCACTAGCGGCATTGCCGAGCGCAATGCGCTGCTCATGCAGATGATGGCGGATGTGCTGGGTCGCGACATCGAGGTCCCCGCCATCAGCAATGCGACGGCCAGGGGTGCTGCCATCCATGGTGCGGTCGCGGCCGGGCTGGTGGCCGATTACGATGCCGGCGCCGCCTTGTTCGGTGCCAAATCGGCCAAGCGCTATCATCCCGATAGCGCCGCTGTGCCGATCTACGAGAAGCGCTACCGGCACTATCTCACCTTGTGCCAGGATAGCCGCATCATCGACGTGCTGCATGATCTGGCGCATCCCGTGACGGGTGCTGCCACAGACACAACACAGGTTGCCCATCGTGTCCGCGCGTAAATCCGATCTCGCCGCCAAGGTCGCCTGGCTCTATTTCGTCGGCAACCATACCCAGCAGGAGATTGCCGAGACCCTGCATGTCTCGCGTCCGACGGTGCAGCGCCTGATCGCCAGCGCTACCGAAAGCGGCTTCGTGCAGGTGCGGATCAGCCGCCCGACCCATGACTGCATGGAAGTGGCGGAGGAACTCAGCAAGCGCTTCAAGCTGACGCAATGCGATGTGGCGCCGACCGAAGGCAGCAGCGACACGGCGGCGATGCGCGCCATTGCCGTCACCGGTGCGGCCGTGCTGGAGCGCTATCTGGCGCATCCCGGGCTCTCAGTTCTGGCGTTGGGCTCAGGCCGTACCATCAAGGCGGTGGTCGATGAAGTGGCGGACACGCCTTTGCCGCAATTGAAGATCCTGTCATTGGCCGGTGCCATCGCGCTCGACGGTGCCTTCAACCGCTATGACAGCGGCCTGCGTCTCGCCGATCGTACCGGCGGCAAGCATTATCTGCTGCCGATGCCGGTGGTGGCGCCGACCATCGCCGATCGCGATGCCTGGAACGAGCATCGGCTGCACAAGATCCTCGATGAGCTTTACGAGCAGGCGGAAGCTGCCTTCATCGGTATCGGCACGGTTGCGCCCGGCTCACCGTTGATGGAGGACGGCTTCATCAGCGAAGACGAGTTGCTGGAGCTGATCCGCCTCGGTGCCGTCGGTGAAATACTCGGCTGGCCGCTGGATGCCCAGGGTCAGGTAGTTGCCTCACCCTTGTCGGAACGTGTCACCAGCCCGCGTCTCACCAAGCTTGCCATGCGCCCGGTGATCGCCTTCGCGGCGGGCCGGCGCAAGGTGCCGGCGATCCTGGCGGCCTTGCGCGGTGGTTGGCTGCGCGGCCTCGTCACCGATTACGAAACGGCACAACTCATCTTGCAGGCGGGCTGACGCAAGCCGTGACAGTTCGTACCGCTTGTCACGAAATGTTCTTGTTTCACAGTGTTTTCAGCGAAAAGTTCACGAAAAAGCGAGTTGGCTTAAGAGGTCGTGCGTCCTAGCCTTTTGGTCTGAATGGACAGTTAAAGGAGAGCCACATGGACCTTCGTCCCTCTCGTGATGCACGGCGCCGCGCCGATCGGCAAATGAGCATCCAAGTGCGCGCGCTCAACGACAAAGCCACCGAGCATTTCGATCTCGCGCACGCCCAGGTCAATCATATCGCCACGCGCTATGAACGCCTGCAAGAGCGGGCCCGCCATGTGATGGCGAAGAGCTGATCATAGGCGATCAGCCGTTTCAGATTTTGCAAAAGATGGGCGAGGGGTTTTCCTCGCCCATTTTTTGCGCCGCTCCGCATCCGCCATGCGCGGTGATCTTACTCCAGGCGGAGAGCGAATTTACGTCAGCAGGGTTGCCGCATCGGCAGCTTGACTTGCAACGGGCTCCTGCGACGCCGCCACAAACAGTCGTCCCGGCCATACAGGCCCTTGACACCGCTACCGGGTTTGATGATCATTTGATCTAATAATGAACAAATGACGCATCTTCAAATCCGGGGAGGAAAATATGACCAAGAGGCTCTTGGCCGGGACTCATTTGGCTGGTCTTGCTGTCACCGCTCTATTGGCGGGGACCACAGCCGCCCGTGCTGAAACCGATCTGACCATCGCCACCGTCAACAATGGCGACATGGTGGTGATGCAGAAGCTCTCGAGCGAATTCGAGAAGGCGCATCCCGATATCAAGCTGAAATGGGTGGTGCTGGAAGAGAACGTACTGCGTCAGCGCGTGACCACCGACATCGCTACCAAGGGCGGCCAGTTCGACGTGCTGACCATCGGCACCTATGAAGTGCCGATCTGGGCGAAGCAGGGCTGGCTCGCCTCTTTCGACGATACCCCCGCCGATTACGACGTCAGCGACATTCTCGAGCCGGTGCGCCAGGGCCTCTCTTACGACGGCAAACTCTATGCGTTGCCGTTCTATGCCGAGAGCTCGATGACCTATTACCGCACCGATCTCTTCAAGCAGGCCGGTCTCACCATGCCGGACAAGCCGACCTATGACCAGGTCAAGGAATTCGCCGACAAGCTGACCGACAAGTCGAAAGAGCAATACGGCATCTGCCTGCGCGGCAAGGCCGGCTGGGGCGAGAACATGGCTTATCTCTCGACCCTGGTGAACACCTTTGGCGGCCAGTGGTTCGACGAGAAGTGGAATCCGAAGATCGATTCACCGGAATGGAAGAAGGCGCTCACCTTCTATGTCGATCTGATGAAGAAGGATGGCCCTCCGGGCGCCAGCTCCAACGGCTTCAATGAGAACTTGGCGCTGTTTGCCAACGGGCATTGCGCCATGTGGATCGACGCCACCGTCGCCGCCGGCATGCTCTATGACAAGAGCAAGTCGAAGGTCGCTGACCAGGTTGGTTTCGCCCAGGCGCCGGTCGCAGATTGGCCGAAGGGCTCGAACTGGCTGTGGAGCTGGTCGTTGGGCGTGCCGGCTTCGTCGAAGAATGCCGCCGCGGCCAAGCAGTTCATCGAATGGGCGACCTCGAAGGACTACATCAATCTCGTCGGCCAGAGCCAGGGCTGGGTTGCGGCACCCCCGGGCACCCGTGTCTCGACCTATAGCAACGAGGAATACAAGAAGGCGGCGCCCTTCGCCGACTTCGTGCTGGAAGCAATCAAGACTGCGGATCCCGTCCATACCACGCGTGATCCCAAGCCCTATGTCGGCGTGCAGTTTGCCGGCATCCCTGAGTTCCAGGCTATCGGCACCCAGGTCGGCCAGCTTGTCGCCGCGGCCCTCACCGGCCAGAGCACGGTCGATCAGACCCTGAAGTCGGCCCAGAGCAGCACCGAACGGGTGATGAAGAAGGCGGGATACATCAAGTAAGTTTGTCTCCCCGGCCGGAGAGACCCCCAGTCTCTCCGGTCTTTCTTTCTCTAGTTCCTAAAAAGACGGATCGGTCGCCTGAACGGCCGGCAACAATGACAAGGTCTCGGTGTTGAGACCGCACCATCCCTGATATGCGACGATCCGACGATGATCGCCTTATCGATGCCGGCAAGAGGCGCCGGCGGCGGGACGACAGCCGGGGAGGCACGACATCATGGATATGACCCATTCCGCATCCTTATCGACCATGATCGGCGGCCAGAAGGGCAGGGCGGTGCGCACACTGCCGCTGATGGCGCCATCGGTCGGCCTGCTGTTCCTGTGGATGATCGTGCCGCTGGTGATGACCCTGTGGTTCTCATTCCAGAACTACAATCTCGTCGATCCCACCAATAACGGCTTTGCCGGCCTCGACAACTACACTTATCTCATCACCGATCCCGCGCTCTGGAGCGCGCTTCTCAACACGCTGATCCTGCTGGGCTCGGTCCTGGTCATCACGGTTGGCGGCGGTACCTTGCTCGCCGTCCTCTTCAACCAGCCTTTCTTCGGTCGCGGCGTCGCCCGCGTGTTGGTTATCTCGCCTTTCTTCGTCATGCCGACCGTGGCGGCCTTGATGTGGAAAGACCTGATGATGCATCCAATCTACGGTGTCATCAGCTCGTTGCTGCGCGGCATCGGTCTCTCGCCCATCGACTGGTTTGCTGATCTGCCCATGGGCTCGGTCGTGCTGATCGTTTCCTGGGAATGGTTGCCTTTCGCGCTCCTCATCCTGCTCACTGCCTTGCAATCCATGGATCATGAGCAGAAGGAAGCGGCCCGTATGGACGGGGCACGCGCCGTCACCATGTTCTTCTTCATCACCCTGCCGCATCTTCGCCGGGCGATCGGCGTCGTCGTCATGATGGAAACCATTTTCTTGCTGTCGGTCTTCGCAGAGATCCTGGTGACGACCTCCGGTGGGCCGGGTGATGCCACCACCAATCTTGCCTTTCTGGTCTATATCAAGGCGCTGCTGCAATTCGATATCGGTGGCGCCTCGGCCGGCGGTGTCGTTGCCATCATCCTCGCCAACATCGTTGCGGCCTTCCTGGTCCGCAGCATCGCGCGGAATCTGGAGGCCTGAGCCATGCAGCAGCATTTCCGCCAGAAACTCATCATCACCATCGTCGCCTGGGCCGTCGCCATCATCATGTTCTTCCCGATCTTCTGGATGGTGCTGACCGGCTTCAAGACTGAGGTCGACGCTGTCGCCTCGCCGCCGCAATTCTTCTTCAAGCCGACCCTCGAAAGCTATGCCGAGGTGCAGCAGCGGGCGAATTACGTCTTCTTCGCCTGGAACAGCATTCTCATTTCGGTCGGAGCGACCATCTGCGCCATCCTGCTGGCGGTCCCGGCCGCCTATTCGATGGCCTTCTTCCCGACCAAGCGCACGCGCAAGACGCTGCTGTGGATGCTCTCCACCAAGATGCTGCCGCCGGTCGGCGTGCTGGTGCCGATCTATCTGCTGATGCGCGATGCCGGCCTGCTCGACAATCGCCTGGCTC